>JAQSWE010000285.1 GCA_029266795.1 Alphaproteobacteria bacterium
GCTGGCAGCCGGCATCACGCCGCCGGGTCCTTGCCCGTAATTGCGCTGAATTTAACCTTGGGAAAGGTTGATACATGAAAAGATACCTGACGATTGCCCTTTTCCTCTGCAGCTTCATGGCGCTGTCCGTGACGTCTGCGATGTCGGCGACTGTCGACTGCCCGACCGGCTCCGGCTGCCCCTGCGAAGTGGCGCAGGCGATGCAGAACCACGGCGAGGCGATGCAGGTGGCCTCCAAGGCCCAAACGCGCGAGATCCTGAAACAGCCCGACAACTCGCTCGGCATGACCTGCTTCGACCATGCGCTGAAACTCACCTCCCGCCTCGGCCAGATATTCTCCGACATTCCCGGCACCGGCGCCTTCCCCGCCGCCAATGAGCGTGTGTTCGGCACCGTTTACGACCCGCTGTTCGGCACCGGCATCAACCCGACGACGGGCAAGATGAAATCGCTCGCCAACTCGATTGAAACGACGATGTCGACGATGATGCAGGAACATGCGAACGACTTCACGGATTCGCTCTCCAACTTCCTCGGCGCAACGACGCTCGCCTTCGTCGGCGCGTTCATGCAGCCGATCGAAAACCTGATCGCGACCGCGCAGGGCCTGATCACCAGCATCACGACGGTCATCAACCAGATCCAGACGGTCATGAACAACCTGATCCTGGGCCTCGATATCATCAACACGCTGTTCCCCTCGCTCAACGTCGGCATCCTGAACACGACCATCGTGCCGCTGTGGAACCAGATCCAGACGACGCTGCTCTCCGCCATCCAGACCATCCAGACGCAGATCCTGACCCAGATCGTGACCGCCATCACCAATATCCTGAACAGCGCGGTGTCCAGCATTCTGGGCGTCGACCCTGACACGGGCGTTGCCTATAACGATCCGGCGCAGGGCGAATGCTCGCGCCTGTCGCGCCTGTGGAACCCGGTCAGCGTCACGGGTCAGGAACTCCTCAACGACTTCCGCCCCGTCGAGGGCGGCGGTGTTGAAAACGGTACGCCCTACGTCACCATCCGCAACATGCTGCAGGGCATCGTGCCCGGCGCGGGCACCGACATGCTTGATGAAATCCAGAACGCCACTAACAGCCCGATCCTGACGGCGGCGCTCAACGACCTGACGACCGGCGTCCTTTCAGGCCCGGGCAACATGCCGTCATGGCCCGCGGCAATCCCGACGGGGACTTTCCCGGCTTTGGGCGGCGCGGCGCTGACGGTTTTCCGGACGCAATATTAATACGGGGCAAGACATGACGATCAATTTCAAGAAATCCGTGCTCTTCACGCTCTTCGCGGCGATGATGACGCTGGTGTCGGTCACCTCGGCGCAGGCGGTCACGCCCTGCACGCCGCGCCCCGGCTGCTCCTGCGACTTCCTGAACGCCGCCGAAAACCACGCCAACGCCGTCCGCGTGCGTGACAAAGCCTATCACCGCCAGATCGTGAAGCAGCCCGACAACACCATGGGTATGACCTGCTTCGACCATACGCTTGTCCTGTCCTCGCGCCTCGGCCAGATTTTCTCCGACACCACGCCCGGCCTCACCTGGCCCGCGGCCAACCTGAAAAACTGGGACCCGACGGGTGCGGTAAGCGAGCAAGTCTATGACCCCGGTGCCGGCGTCGGCACCAACCCCGCCACGGGCCAGAACAAGGCGCTGTCGGCGCAGTACGGCCATGTGTTCGGCGGCGAGGTATCGAACCACGCGACCAACTTCGCGGATTCGCTCTCCGCATGGCTTGGGGCGACCCTGCTCAGCTACCTCAACGGCTTCCTCGCCGGCTTGAACGGCATTTTCGCCGCCATCAACGGCTTCGTGACCAACATCAATAACGCCTTCAATACCATGATCGGCTATATCAACACGATCCAGAACATCCTCGACCAGCTGGGCGCTGCACTGCCAAGCGCGGTGGTCGCGCTCGTCGCGGCGGTGCAGGCGGCATGGACGGTCGTGCAGAACTTTATATCGGCGACGATTTCAGCGATACAGACGGCGATCAGCGGGGCCGTGACCGCGCTCACCAACATGGTGCAGGGCGTGCTCGGCTCTCTGCTGCAATTCATGTCGTCGCCCGGCACCGACCCCTGCGCCCGCATCAAGCGCCTGTGGAACCCGGCCAGCATTTCCAGCCAGATCCTGTCGCTTATCGGCGTTCCCGGCTTTCGCCCCATCGAGGGTGGCGGTATCGAGCGCGGCGCGCCCTATTTCGACTTCGCCAACCTCGTGAACGGCACGTTCAACACGCCACTCGGCGGCGCGATTGCGAACATGGCAAGCGCGGTCGACCTGACGGACGAGTTGTCGAACACGCTCAACCAGCCGCTGCTCACCGCCGCGCTCAATGACTTGGCCGCTGCGGGTATTCTGGGGTCACAGAAACCGCCGGGTGCCGGCGTTATCTGGCCGCAGATTCCGGGCGCGGCCTTCACCAACCCGCCCGCATCGACCGCCACGATCGGCGCGACGGTGACGGCGATCATCAACGGTATGTGATAACTCTAATGCTGCTGCTTGCGTAACAGCGCGAGCAGCTGCTGCTCGAACGCGCCGCGGTCTTCGTGATTTTTCAGGAACAGCTGCACGGCCTTCGCCGCCGCTTCACGGTCATACGGCACCATGTTTTTCTGGGCCTTGCCTTCCTGCTTCAGGGCGGCGGCCTTTCCAGCGATTTCCAGCAATTTGGGATCAAGGCGCTCTTTTTGCACCTGCATCTGCTTTTTCAGGATCTCGAGGGCTTTGTCGCGGCTGCTCATGCTTAACGTCCTGTTTTAGATAGCTTAATTTTACGCCTGTCGCGCTCCGTTATGCAAGAAATGCTTGCATTCGCTTACAAAAACCACAATCTTGGTGGCTTGGAAGAGGGCATGTTGTTGAACGTTTACAAAGCCATGATGCGCGCCGGTACGCCGCTTCTGGAAGCTTACCTGAAAAGACGCGAAGGACGGGGCAAGGAAGACCCCGCGCGAGCGCATGAGCGGCGCGGACGCGCGGTCCTGCCGCGCGCTCCCGGTGCGCTGGCCTGGTTTCATGCGGCCTCCGTCGGTGAATCCCTCTCTCTCCTTGCTATCATCTCCCG
>JAQSWE010000286.1 GCA_029266795.1 Alphaproteobacteria bacterium
CCATCATCAGGCACATCTGCAATGCCGCAAAAACGCCGTGACCCGAGACGAATGGTATCACCACAGTATAATGCCTCTATCCCCCCGCCTTTAATTTCGTTGACGCTTTCGAAAGCGAGAAGCGCGCCGTGCCACGCGCGCGTGATCGCACGCGCAAGGGGATGGCCGCTATGCGCCGCCAACGAAGCCGCAAGCTGGAGCGTGTCGCTTTCAGGTATTTCACGCAAGCTAAGTTCACCGGTCGTGAGCGTACCTGTCTTGTCGAATACCACCGTATCAACTTTGGCAAGACGCTCAAAGGCGTCGGCAGCTTTGACCAGCATGCCGCGCCGGAAAAGCCACTGGCTTGCCAGAACCTGTACGACCGGAACCGCAAGGCCGAGTGCGCAGGGGCAAGTGATAATCAGCACCGTCACCGCAATCATCAGCGCCGGCTGCCAGGCCATGCCGAGCGCTCCCCACCATAGCCCGAATGCCGCAAGCGCCATGATATGCACGACAGGCGTGTAATACCCAGCGATGCGGTCGGCGAGGCGTACGTAAGCCGCGTTGCCCTGCTCGGCCTTTTCCATTAAGCGGATAATATCGGCCTGCAGGCTGTCTTGCGCCGGTCTTACGACGCGAAGCCGTACTGGGTCTCCTGCATTCACCATTCCAGCCAGTAGCGTATCCCCCGGCTGCAAGACATGCGGCATCGTTTCGCCTGTGATGGCGGAGGTATCCATCTGCGCCGGTGCATCCAGCAGAATACTATCCGCAAAGATACGCTCGCCTGCAGCCGCGATAACAACCATGCCGGGCTGCAGGTCATCGGCCGGTATGCGACGCAGCTGGTCGTTCTCCAGAACCGAAGCGGTGCCGCTATTCAGTGATAAAATATTCTCGGCCGCTGCCCGCGCATGGCCGCGCGCGCGCCGGTCGAGATAACGCCCCGCCAGCAACAGGAAGAGCAGCATGACGACGGAGTCGAAGTAGGCATGCGCTCCGTGCATCAACGTTTCGTAAATGCTCATGCCGCTTGCCAGCAGGACGCCGACGGAAATCGGCACATCCATATTTGTTCGGCCGTGGCGCAGGGCGTTGAAAGCGGAGCGGAAAAAGGGCCGGCCGGCATAGATGACCGTCGGCAGGGCGAGGAGGGCGCAGAACCAGTGGAACAGGTCGCGCGTGCCGCCGCCCATGCTGTCGCGGCTGGAGAACCAGAGAGCGAGGGAAAAAATCATGATATTACCGGCACTGAACCCCGCGACCGCCATGCATCGCAACAGGAATTTTTCATCTCCATCTGTATCGCGCCGCTTTTCGGTGATCGGCGAGAAGCGAAACCCAAGCTTTTGCGCATCATCAACGAGTTCGTTGCCGCGCAGGCGCGTACCGTCCCAGACCAGCGTCAGCTGCCGCCGCGTGACGTTGACCCGTGCCTCGACGCCGCTTTGCGCATTCAGCGCTTTCTCAATCTTCATCGCGCAGCCCGCGCAATGCATGCCCTCGACAGCCAGTTGCAGCCGGTTACGGCTGCTATCCGTAGAAACAAAACTGCTGAAATCCGTTGCGAGGTTATTCATTCTTAAAGCTCAGTCAGCTTGGCCGTGAAATCCAGCGCCTGACGGGCAGGCCGTGCGATGGTCGCCGTCACGACCGCACCGGCCATCGGATTACCGTTTTTGTCTTTGAGCGCAAACGATAGCCGGATGTCACCCGGCGCAGGGTATAGGATCTCAATCGCCGACGACCAGCCAAGTTTCGCTTGTGCATCATCGCGGGAAATCACCGTGTTGTACTTAAGGCCTTTGTCGTATGCGTTGTCGGTCACAACACCCGGATATGTGGAATGCGCCAGATAGACGAACCACGTAAAGACGGCGGCGAGCATGCAGAAAAACAGGACGAAGTACCATGGAATAAAACGGTCGGATGGCCTTGCACTCATTGTTCATCTCCGCTGACAAAAATTGTTGTGGCTGCGTCTTGCAGTTTTCCGCCGACTTCCCGCGCCGAAATCTCTATGCGGCGCCGGGGTTCGGCCTGCTTTTCCGCGGTAATCATGACGCGATACTGCGCCACGATGCCGCCTGTCACCTCAAGATTAGCTAAGTCCAGCGGTATCGCCGACTGTACACTGACTTCTTTTGTATCGAGTCCTCTAACCTTCAGCGCAAAATGACGCGTTTCATGAGTCTTGTTAAAAATTTTGACCAAATAGTTGTTACGGATGCTGCCGTCACTCAGCTTCACGAATAAGGGGTTTCGGTTCTGGCTGGCATGCAGTTCCATGCGCGGACGCGCAATAAGTCCATATATCATCAGGCCCGATACCAGTGAAAGAACGGCCATGTAGTAGAATGTGCGCGGCCGCCAGATACGTAGGCGGGATTTATTCGTATTACCCCCCTTTCGTGCATCATAGTTGCGCTGCGTGTCGTAGCGGATCAGGCCGCGCGGCAGGTCAACCTTGTCCATGATATCGTTACAGGCATCGACGCAAAGGCCGCAGGCGATACATTCCATCTGCAGTCCATTGCGGATGTCGATACCCACAGGGCAGACAGCGACACATTGCGTGCAGTCGATGCAATGGCCATGCCCTTCCCAGGAGGTGCCTTTTTTATGTTTTCCCCGCGGTTCGCCGCGCCCGGGATCATAGCCGATGATCAGCGTGTCGCGGTCGAACATCGCCGACTGGAAGCGCGCATAGGGGCACATATATTTGCATACCTGCTCGCGCGCATATCCAGCCATCAAGTATGTCGAGGCGGTGAGGCCCAGAATCCAGCTGCCGACGCTCCACGGCACATCGAGATGACGAATATGATCGAGCAGCGTCGGCGCATCGTTGAAGTAGAATACCCAGGCCCCGCCGGTGCATAGGCCGATTACGATCCATAGCGCATGCGTCAGGGTCTTTTTCCAGATCCGCCCGAAGGTCAGCCCTTGCTGGTCAAGGCGGATGCGTGCATTGCGATCGCCCTGTATTTTTTCCTCTACCCAGACGAAAAGGTCAGTCCAGACTGTCTGTGGGCAGGCATAGCCGCACCAGACCCGGCCCAGCAGCGACGTTGCGAAGAACAGACCAATGGCGGCGAGCACAAGGATGCCAGTAATAAAGTAAACCTCGTCAGGCCATATCTCGATACCGAAGAAATAGGCGCGGCGAGCCGGCATGTCGATCAGCACCGCTTGGTCGGGGAGGTTTTCTCCCCGGTGCCAGCGCAGCCATGGCGTTGCGTAATAGATGCCCAACAACAAAGCGATCGCAGCCCATTTCAGACGGCGGTAACGGCCTTCCACAGCGCGCGGGTATATCCGCTTCTGCTTCTCAAAGAATGTGATGTTCTCGTCAAGCATCGCATGACCGCTTTCCGCACTTACTTGCCGCCGCCCAGTGAATGCACGTAGATCGCCAGCATCTTGACTGTGTCGTCGTCAAGCCTGTGCTCCCACATCGGCATCACGCCGAGATGCGCGTTTGCCACAGTATTGTGAATCGACTTTTCATCGCCGCCCCATAGCCAGATTTGGTCGTTCAGGCGAGGTGCTCCCATTTCCGTGCTGCCCTCGCCAGACGGGCCGTGGCAGGCAGCGCAGTTCTCGGCAAAAACTTTGGCGCCTCGCGTATGCGCCTCAGTGATGGCTGCTGCGTCGCCTTTATGAAGTTCAGCCACATACTTCGCCACATCGCTGATTTGGGAAGATGTCAGCAGGCCGTCGCGGCCGAAGGAGGGCATTTGCGTGCCGCGCTGGTCATCATGGCCCGAATTAACGCCAACGCGAATAGTCTTATAGATTGCGTCAAGATCGCCACCCCACAGCCAGTCGTCATCATTGAGGTTTGGATAGCCCCGCACCGCATTTCCCTGCGCGCCGGTGCCGTGACATGCCGCGCAGTTTTCCTTGAAAGCGACGGCACCGCCGGCGCGTGCGAACTCGTAAAGATCTTGAGACTTCTTGATATCGGCCAGTGCAAGTCCGTTCATTTTATCGAGATACGCGATACGACGACCGGTTATTTCCGCCTGCGAAGATTTCAGCTGGCTATATTGCGTCCAGCCGAACTTGCCGCCGGTATGTCCGGACAGCGTCGGCCATGCGGGATAGACCACCCAATATCCGACAGCCCATATGCAGCAGAGCAGGAAAACCCAAAGCCACCAACGCGGCGCAGGGTTGTTCAGTTCTTTGAGGCCATCCCATTCGTGTCCGGTCGTTTCGACGCCGGAAACCCGGTCGATTTCTTTTTGCTTGTCGGCATCAGACATTATTCATTCTCCTCGAACGGGATCATCGCGTGTTTCTGCAATTCCGCCTTGCGTGACGGGCGCATGACGGTCGCCACGATAAAAAGGAAACCGGTGAAAAAGCCCAGAAGAGCGATGCTCGAAGCGTGCGTAATGACGAAATCAATCATTCTTTTTCTCCCCGTCCTGTGCCGGCGCGATATCCGGATTGTAGTTACGCAGGTCGGCCATGGTGCCCAGTACCTGCAGATAGGCAACCAAAGCATCCATTTCTGTCGTCATTTTGCTGTTTCCGTCGAAATCATGGCGTCATTATAGGCGTTCTCGATCATTTCTTCGGTATAGGGCACCCCCACAATTCGCAGGGCGCGCAGCTGCTCTATTATCTGCGTCAGGTCTACGCCATTTTCGTTCAGGAAATTATAGGAAGGCATGATGGATACCGGCACCATCTGGCGTGGGGAAGAGAGATGCGCCACATGCCAGTCATCGGAGTATTTCCCGCCGACACGTGCGAGATCGGGGCCCGTACGCTTCGATC
>JAQSWE010000057.1 GCA_029266795.1 Alphaproteobacteria bacterium
GCCCTTGCCGGGATCGGAGAGAACGTCTTTCTGGCGGCGCAGCGCATCGCCCAAGTCTTTCGTCAGCAGGTCGGGATTGTTGGAATGCAGCAGTTTCGGGCCATGATCGCGCGCCATTTTTGCGAAGATGAAGGCGAGCTTTAAGTTCGGAGGGATCAAGGCCATGTGCGGTTCCTTTTCAACAGATTCTAAAAGCGTGTGTGATGCACTCTTTTGTTAACATAAGCCCCATATAGCGTCAACGCATGAAGCGACCAAAATTAACGATTTATATTTACATAATCTTACATCCGAAATTTTTTATGAAACTAAAAATCTCAGAAAGATGAATCGCTTAAATTTAATAACGAATTGGAAAGCCCAAACGCATTAAATGCAATCGCTGTACTAATTGTTAATTCTGCCATACAGTAATGTTGTGGGTGTTTAGTTACGGGGAGATGGGTTGCAATGCCGGACCGGCGTAAGTCCGCACATCCGAAAACCGATCAGGACATGATGCGCTGCGTCGTGGACGCGAAAGGCGATCTCGTGTTCATCAGTCCTGCGCTCGGCTGGGCGCTGGGGCAGGGCGCGACTGCGCTTTTGAATAAACCCCTCAATTCGATGATTCGCATCGTCGCCGCGCTCGACAGCACGCATCAGAGCCTCGACCTTGCCGACCTCCAATCCGGTTTCTATGAGGTCGCGCTGCTGCGCCGTGAACGCGACCCTGTCGTCATTCAAGCGCGCATCGACCGCGTGGATGCCGCAGGCGGCCGCCGCTTCACCGTCATCTGGCTCGATCCCGAAGACAAATTGAAGAAACAGAAGCAGCAGGGCGATTTCAACCTTGTCGCAAAAGAATTCGCGGCCTTCATCGCCGAAAACCATGAGAAACAGGAAACCGAAAGCACGGCGGCCGAGCGCAAGCCTGATCTCACGCATATTTCCAAGGCTGATGGCGAGCTGCGCCACTTCCTGAACCTCTCGAACGACCTGCTGGGCGTCTATCGCCGCGATATGTCCTTCGTGCGCGTGAACTTCGCCTTCAACCGGGTGCTGGGCTTTGCCGATCCGGAACTGAAACTGTTCCCCTTTATCGACCTCATCCATCCGGAAGAGCGCGACCATATCGTGCAATTGATGCAGAAGGTCATTCACGCGCCGCTCGATACCGAAACACGGATTGATTTTGAATGCCGCGCGCGCTGCAAGGATGGTTCCTACCGCTGGATCGAATGGATCCACAAGGCGGGTGGCGAGCATATCTACATCGTCGGCCGCGACGTGACGGAGATCAAGCAGCATGAGATCGAACTGCAGCGCCGCGAAGCGCAGCTATCCGAAGCGCAAAAGATCGGCCGCATGGGCCATTGGTATTGGGAAGTCGGTCAATCCGGCATCGAATGGTCGGAACAGATTTATACGACCTTCGGCGTCGATCACGACAAATACAAGCCGACCATCGATAACGTCAGTGCGATGCTGCTGAAACGCGATCTTGGCCGCATCATGCGCGTGTTCCAGCGTGCCTTGGTGCGCAAGCGTGACTATGCGCTGGAATTCAGCGTGCGTCGCCCGACTGGTGGCATCAGATATGTACGCTGCGAAGGCCGCTGCAAGGTCAACATGAAGACTGGCGAGGTCGAAGCGCTGTTCGGCATCATGCAGGACATCACCGAACGCACGCAGCACGAAAAACAATTGCGCGAAGCGAAGGAAGCAGCGGAAAGCGCCTATGCGTCGAAAACGCGCTTCCTTGCCAACATGTCGCACGAATTGCGCACACCGCTGAACGCCATTATCGGCTTCTCCGAAATGATCCAGCGCCAGTTGCTGGGGCCGATGGGCAATGCCCGCTATCTCGATTACATCAGCGGCATCCGTCAGTCGGGCGAACACCTGCTCGACCTTATCAACGACATCCTCGACATGTCGAAGATCGAAGTGGGCAAGTATGAATTGTATGTCGAGGAATTGAATGTCGGCAAAATCATCCGCCTTGCCATCCACATGGTCGAGGGCCGCGCGCATGAAGTGCAGGTGAAGCTGGTCGCCGACGACATTCCCGACGATATCCATATCATGGCGGACCGCCGCGCGGTCATGCAGATATTGCTGAACCTGATGTCGAACGCGGTCAAGTTCACGAAACCCGGCGGCACGGTCGATGTGCGCTGCTTCCCCGAACTGGGCGGGGTCGCGATGGTCGTATCGGATACCGGCGTCGGCATCCCGCGCGAAAAGCTGGATGTGGTGACGCTGCCGTTCGAGCAGGTATCTTCCGAATTCACGCGCAACCATGAGGGATCCGGCCTCGGGCTTGCTATCACCAAGGATCTGGTGGAGCTGCATGGCGGCACCATCGGTATTGACAGCGAAGTCGGCGTCGGCACGATCGTGACGGTTGTGCTGCCGGAAAAAGTGCCGGAAGGCAAAAAAGTGCAGGCTGCAGAAAACGCCGCCCGCCGCGATCTCGAAAGCGCGGGATAATCAGAAAATGAATCGGCACGGCTTCATCGTCAGCCCCACGGGGGATCTCGGCGCGACCTTCAATCCCGCTGCCGCGAAATTCGATGACGGGCGCTACGTTTTACTGGTGCGGTCAGTACCTGCGGGTTACGAAAAAATTGGACCGGTAAATTCCTTCACCGGCAACTATACCTCGCATATCAGCCTGTGGGATGCGCAATCACCGACGGGACCGTTCAAGCTTCTGGATGAAAAGGCGATTGCGCCTGACCAGCCCTTTGACCAATACGGTGCCGAAGACCCGCGCATCACCAAGGTCGGTGATACGTATTACATTTTCTACACTTCAATCGCCAAGCCCCTTGACCAACCCGATGCCGGCGACGGCATCCGCATCGCGATGGCCAGCACGAAGGATTTCAAGACCTTTGAAAAACACGGCACCATAGGACCTGACCGCCGCTGCAAGGCAGGGTTGGTGTTCGAGACCACGGGAAATTTGTTTTTCATGTGGAAAGACGAACAGGTGCATGAACGCACGATGCTGACGCCGCTGCCGAAGAATTTCGACATCAAAGACGTGAAGGCCTGGGAAAATTTCTGGACGGGGCGCGACATCGAAAAAGACCTGTTACTCGGCGCTGGGGGCAAGCATGAAGGTCTCGGCGTCGAGCCCGGCGCGCCGCCCATCGAGATCGAGGAAGGGCTGCTGCTTGCCTATTCCAGCATCTCGTCGGATTTCAACTGGACGATTTCACTTCTCCTGCTCGACAAGAACGATCCAACCAAGATCCTCGCCAAATCCGCCAAGCCGATGCTGCGGCCGGAGATGGATTACGAGCTGAAGGGCGACGTTAATAATGTTGTCTTTCCCTGCGGCGCGGTAATCGACGACGACCGCCTCTATGTCTATTACGGCGGTGCCGATAAAATCTGCGCGGTTGCATCGGAAAGTATGGATGACGTGAAGTCTGCACTTGGCCTTCCTGTTTCCAAGGCGGATTCAGCACATAAAAAGCTATCTTCAGAAGGACACAAACCATGAAAACCGTGATCGTTGCCGCAATATGCCTGGCTGTCGCCCTGTCTTCTCCCGCATTTGCAAAAAATAATGGCAACCATGGCAACGGACATGGGAAGTCCAAGGGGAGGTGGGAAAATTCAGAAAGTTATAATCATGGCGGCGGCAAACATTCTGGCCGCAGCGACAGGGATGTATTACGCGAATATGTGCTGGGCCATTATCGTAAAAACTGCCCTCCCGGCCTTGCCAAGAAAAACCCGCCCTGTATTCCGCCGGGACAAGCAAAGAAATTTTCGGTCGGAGATCACCTGCCCGAGGGTGGCTATGAACCGTTGCCTGACTATGTCCTTGATCAATTGACGCCGCCACAACATGGCATGTATGTCCGGATGGACCGCAATGTTTATTTGATTACCGAGGGCACACGCAAAGTTCTCGATGCCATCGAGCTGTTTTCGGCGGTCGATTAATCATTTACCCGCGGACTGCTCTTTATCCTCGAACCGCAGAAATGCGGCAGTATCATCGTCGATTTCCAAGCAGGCTTGCAGCCCCGAGCGAAAATCAGGGTGCAGCAGCGTCACGCCGAGTTCGTTTTTCAACCGGTCGTTCTTGATGCGCTTATTGTCTTTGTAAAAGCTGCGCACGATGGGCGCCATTTCGGTCTGCTCGAATTCCGTCATCGGCGGCGCATCGATCCCGATCAGGTTGCAGGCAAATGTCACAACCTCGTGGCTGGGCGATGGCATGTCATCGGAGAGGTTGTATATGGCGCCGGGATTGGGCTTATTCATCGACCCGATCAGCGCCTGCACGATATCGTCCACATGGATGCGGTTGAAGACATGCCCTGGCTTGTCGATGCGGCGTGCGGTGCCGGCGCGTACGGAATCGATTGCACTGCGGCCGGGGCCATAAATACCGGAGAGGCGGAAGATATGCAGCGGCAGCCCGTCATTGAGGTGCAGGAAATTCCATTGCTGCTCGGCGCGTAAACGCAAGCTGCCCCGGCGGCTCGTGGGTTCCGTCGCTGCTTTCTCGTCGATCCAGTTACCGTCTTGGTTGCCATAGACGCCGGTTGTGGAAAGGTAACCGACCCATTCGATATTCGGCATGCTGGCAATGTCGAATCCATGCGCATCAACGACGGGGTCGCCATCCGCACCCGGCGGGATGGAAATCAGCACATGCGTCACATCAGCGAAGGTCTCGAAAGGGTCGTTGATGGTATGCGTCTGGTCATACAGCATCGCATCGATGCCGGATTGCTTCAGGAAAGCACGTTTATCAGGGTCTGTCGTGGTACCCGCAATTTTCCAGCCGAATTCACGCAAGCGTTCGCCGAGGAAACTGGCGGTGTAGCCATAGCCGAAGCAGAACAGTTTTTTGTCGCGCGCGGCGGGCTGGATGGGTTCAATCTTGTCGCGCATGCCGTCCACCATCCAGTTGATCAGAAATCGAGGTTCTGATAATGGCTGGGCGGGGAGAAGCCCGGAATGCTGTCATCCAGCAGCGGCTTGAAGGAAGGGCGCGACTTGATGCGCACATACCAGTCCTTCGCGGCTTTGTGCTCTTCCCAAGGCACATCGCCGATATAGTCGATCGCGGAAAGATGTGCGGCGGCGGTGACGTCGGCAAGCGAAATATCATCGCCAGCCAGCCAGCGGCGGCGCTCGGTCAGGAAGCCGATGTAATCAAGGTGGTAATGGATGTTCGCATGACCTGCGCGGATGGAGGGGCCGTGGGGCTCTCCCATCTTCAGGAAGCGTTTCATCATCTTTTCACCGACGAGGTTTTCAGTCACCTCGGCGTTGAATTTCTGGTCGAACCAGGCGACCAGGCGGCGGGTTTCCGCACGCTGCAGCGGGTCGCGGCCCATCAGGTCGATCGTATTGTATACCTCGTTCAAATATTCCGAGATGACCTGGCTATCGGTCAGGATCGTGCCGTCGGGTTCGATTAATACCGGCACATCGCCGGCCGGATTGAGGGCGAGGAATTCGGTGCGGCGTTCCCAGATTTTTTCGATCTTCAGGTCGAAGTCGAGCTTCTTCTCGGCGAGCGCAATGCGCACTTTCCGTGACGATGGATGCAGCCATAGGTGATAGAGCGTCCTCATTCCATTGAATTTAAAG
Source organism: Alphaproteobacteria bacterium (assembly GCA_029266795.1). GTDB lineage: Bacteria > Pseudomonadota > Alphaproteobacteria > Micavibrionales > UBA2020 > JAPWJZ01. The sequence goes on from JAQSWE010000057.1 coordinate 5,614, forward strand.
AACGAATCGCTCAGCTACAATTGTAAAATCAGGAAAGGTGGCCCCGAGCCTACTTTGTTCCCGCTTTGTCGGCGGTCGCGGTGAGTTTCACCTCGACCTCGATATCATTTGCAATAACGCTGGGATCGGCCCAATCGCCTGTTCCCAGAGAGAATTTGGAGCGATCAAGCGTCACTTTCCCGTTCATAACGGCGGTGTCTTTGCCAGAGTCCTTGGTATCTATCGCGAGCGTAAAGGGCAATTCGATTTGCTGCACCGTGCCATGCAGTGTCAGCGTGGCTTCCGCGACATAGCTGCCGTCATCCTTTTTGGTGATCTTCTGCGTTTCGAATCGTGCCTTCGGGAATTGCGGGATGTCCAGCCAGTCGGCGCCGAACAGGCTTTTGTTGCGGTCCGTGTCGCGGGCGTCGATGGTGGTCAGGTCGATATCAACCGTGACCTTCGACTGGTCCAATTGCGCATCGTCAAAATAGATGGCGGGCGTGAAGCTGCGGATCTCGCCGTCGAAATCCTTGCCCATCTGTTTGCCCTTGAAGGTGATGCTGCTTTCCTTCTCCACCATCTTCCATTCGCGCGCCGCAGGGGCTGGCGGCGCAGCGCGGACAACTGCCGCTTCGGGATCAAGCGCGGCAGGCGCCGTTTCTTGGGCAAGGGCGCAAGTAGGTGCGAGTAACAGCAAAAGAGCGAGCAATATCTGTCTCATGGTCAGGGTCTTCCGAACGGGAGCATGCGTTTGAGGGTTGCGTCTTTGGATATGAAATGATGCTTCAGCGCCGCGCCGATATGGACCGCGATCATGCCGATCAGCGCATAGGCAAGGTATTCATGCAGGGCGGAAAGATTTTCGGCAAGACCGTCGTTCTTCTCCACAAGATTGGGAAGCGGCAGCACACCGAACACCGTGACGGTGCGCCCAAAAGCCGATGACATGATCCAGCCGGATAGCGGCATCCCGAACAGGCAGATATAGAGGAAGAAATGCCCCGCATGCGCCGCCACGCGTTCCCACAAGGCCATACCGCGCACGAGCGGCGGTTTCTTGGAATAGACATGCCACAATACGCGGAAGAACGTCGCTGTCAGCACAAGGATGCCGAACGATTTATGCAGGCCGTAAATCGGGATCAGCGCCGCGTTTTTGTCCGCGCGGACCATGTAAAGCCCTACACCCAGCAGGCAAAGTACGGTGATGCTGGTCAGCCAGTGAAATGTCTTGCTGACCGCGCCGTATTTCTCGGGGGAGTTTTTGAGCTGCATTGCGATCCTACTTGGCGTTCATGCCTTCGAAATCCTGGCGGATGCCCTCGACCTCGATTGTGATTGTAACATCATCTCCGACATCGGGCAGGTATTTGACCATGCCAAACTCCGACCGTTTTAACGTGGCAGATGCCGAAAAACCTGCAAGGTGATTTTTAGTATAGGGGTGATTTCCGGATTTATTATAGGTGACGTTCAGGGTTACAGGTTTTGTCACCCCCAGCAGCGTCAGGTCGCCGGTGACACTGCCGGTTTTATCCCCCGTTTTTGTGACGCCCGTGCTTTTGAACGTCATTTTGGGGAATTTTTTGGCGTTCAGCAGCGCGTCAGCCGTGACTGCATCGTCCCATTCGTTCGATCCCATATCAACGCTTGACGTATCGATCGTCACATCGATGGTCGAGGCCGCAGGGTTCTTTTCATCGAAAGTGAAGGATCCGTCGAGTTTGTTAAAGCGTCCATGCGAATGCGAAAAACCAAGATGGCTCACCGAAAACAGGATTTGCGTATGCGCGGGATCGAAACTGTACTTATCGGGGGCTGCAAGGGCAGGCGTCGCCGCCAGTAGCAACGCGATAAAACCCAAAACCGCGCGCGTGATCATGACGCCTTCTTTGCCGTTTGTTGCGAAACAGCAAGGAATTTTTCCAGCCAATGGATGTTGAACTCTCCCTTGCGGAAATCGGGCTGCGCCAGAATCAGCTGCTGCAGGGGGATGTTCGTCTGGATGCCTTCGATGACCGTTTCGCCAAGAGCGCGTTCCATGCGCTTCATCGCCTCTTCGCGCGTCTGCGCATGGACGATCAGCTTGGCAACAAGGCTGTCATAGGTTGGCGGCACCGAATATCCGTCATAGATCGCGGAATCGACGCGCACGCCCAAGCCGCCGGGGGCGTGGTAACGCGTGATCTTGCCTGGTGAGGGCACGAAGGTTTCCGGATGTTCGGCATTGATGCGCGCTTCGAAGGCCCAGCCGTTAAACTTGATGTCTTCCTGTTTGTAGGACAGCGGCAGGCCTGCAGCGACGCGGATCTGTTCGCGCACGAGGTCGACGCCGGTGATCATCTCGGTGATCGGGTGTTCCACCTGCAGGCGGGTGTTCATTTCCATGAAATAGAATTTGCCGTCCTCGAACAGCATTTCAATGGTGCCGACGCCGCGATAGCCCATCTTCTTGACCACGCCCGCCGCCAGCTCGCCCGCAAATTTGCGCTGTTCCGGCGTGAGGCCGGGGGAGGGGCATTCTTCCAGAACTTTCTGGTGGCGGCGCTGGATAGAGCAGTCGCGCTCGCCCAGGTGGATCGCGTTGCCATGGGTGTCGCCGATCAGCTGTATCTCGATATGGCGCGGCGCTGTCAGGTATTTCTCCATATACAGGTCGCCGTTATTGAAGGCATTCTTCGCCTCGGTCGATGCCATGGAATAGGCGGATTTGAAATCATCTTCGCCATGCGCGACTTTCATGCCCTTGCCGCCGCCGCCCGCAACTGCCTTCAGCAATACGGGGAAGCCGATTTTCTTGGCGAGTTCGAGGCCTTCCTCGGGGCTTTTCAGGATGCCGTCGGAGCCGGGAACGACTGGCAGTCCCAGCGCCTTCACGGTGTCTTTCGCAACAGCCTTGTCACCCATCTTGGCGATATGCTCGGGCGTCGGGCCGATGAAGGTGAAGCCATGCTCTTCGACCATGCGGGCGAATTGCTCGTTTTCCGACAGGAAGCCGATGCCGGGATGGACGGCGTCTGCACCCGTGACTGTGGCAGCTGAGAGGATGGCTGGGATGTTGAGGTAGCTCTGGCGCGACGGGGGCGGGCCTATGCAGACGGATTCATCCGCCATGCGCACAGCCATGCCGTTTGCATCTGCAGTCGAATGGACGACAACGCTCGCGATGCCCATTTCCTTGCAGGCGCGCACGATGCGGAGCGCGATTTCGCCGCGGTTGGCGATCAGGATTTTTTTGAACATGATGTCACCTGTTGAAGGTTACTCGATGATGACCAGTACCTGGCCGAATTCGACCGGTTGCGCGTCGTCGATCAGGACGTCGGTGACGGTGCCGCCCTTGTCCGCCTTGATCGGGTTCATGACTTTCATGGCTTCAATAATGCAGATTGTGTCACCCGCCTTGATCTTCGCGCCTTTCGACACGAAACGGGGCGCGCCCGGCTCCGACTGCAGGTAAACGGTGCCGACCATTGGCGACTTCACTGCGCCGGGATGGTTGTCGGGGGAGAGGGCGGAGACGGATGCTGCAGGTGCCGCAAGCGCAGGCGCCGCAGGGGCATAGCCGCCGGCGGGTGCCGCTGCATAGCTGACATTCACGGATTTGCTCACGCGCAGGCTCTTGTCGCCTTCGGTGATCTCGATCTCGGTCAGGCCGGTTTCGTTCAGCAGGCCTGCCAGTTTCTTGATCGCGTCGTGGTCGATCGTCATGGGGGGCATGGGTTCGTTCCTCTCCAGTTTTTTTGTATTTGCCATGTCTTGTTATCCTTCGTCGTCAAGCAGGGAGCGCAGGGCGTTCAGCGCCAGTATATATCCGTGCCCGCCGAAGCCGCAGATCGTGCCTTTGGCGACAGGTGAGATATATGAGTGATGGCGGAACGCCTCCCGCGCCTGCGGGTTGCTGAGATGTACCTCGATTACGGGTATCTCGAGAGTTTTGATCGCGTCGTGGATTGCGATGGAAGTATGCGTGTAAGCGCCGGCATTAATGACAAGGCCTGAAAACGCGCCGCGCGCCTGCTGGATGAAGGTCACCAGCTCGCCCTCGCTGTTGCTCTGGCGGAAATCGATGGTGAAGCCCAGCTCGCCCGCATATTCCTCGCTGTCGTTCGCGATGTCGGTCAGGGTCTGGATGCCGTAGATTTCGGGTTCGCGGCTGCCCAGCATGTTCAAGTTGGGACCGTTCAAAATCAGAATGTTATGGCGCTGTTTTGGCAAGCCAATCCTCGTTCGCGGTGATGCCGATATCAAGCGGCGACTATATAACGCCCAGATTATGGCCGCGAGTCGAAATTTGATTTCCGTAACATATGGAACTTGTCACTCGGTCAACTGTTTGGCAATTAGGACTTAATGGTGGTGAAGGAATAATCCCATGAAAAACTTCAGTTTTTCGCTTTCTTTGATGGCCTTGTGCGCCGGTGCGGCGATGATATCGCCGGCTCACGCCCAACAGACCTATGAACAGTCAACCTACACCATCCCCGAGAATGGTCGCGCTTCCTTGCGTGCCTTTATCGAAGACGAACGCGATCGCGCCTGCGATGCAGCGGAAAACGGCAGTCCCAAAACCTGCGTGACGCCGGAGCAACAGGTCAATATCATCCAGCCCGGCGGTATTCTTCCCCCTGAAGTGAATATCGTGCCCGTTCCGGATACGATTACCGGCCGCATGCCTGACGCGCCGAACCTCACCAAATATGTCTATGCAGCCAGCAACGTATACCTGATCGATATCAACACGCGCCGCGTGATTGATGTGGTGACGCTGCCGGCGCCCTAAATCATCCTGTCGAGATATTGACGGATAAGGATTTGTCTTCCAGAAATTGCTGGTTTTCCGCGCGAATTTTCGCAGCCGCCTCGTCATAGAGGAAGGGCAGGAAAGCGTACCGCTTTCCTTTCGTGACTGGGGTCACGGCGTGCAGCAGCGCGCAGGAAAACACGACCGCGCCGCCGGGTGGCGGCTTGAAGGTGCGGGGGCCGTATTCAGGAAAGTTCAATTCCCCGCCTTCGAAATCATTATTCAGGTTGATCGTCACGGCAAAGCGGCGATGCGCCGTGCCCTTGGTCGTATGGTCGCGATGGGGGCGGAAGAACCCCCCATTTGCGCCATCATAACAGGCGACGATAAACCGCTCGATGCGGGTGGCGTGGAAGAAATGCACTTTCTCGATTTCCGGCACCAGCCGCTTTTTCATGCGCGCGCGCAGTTCGCCGAGTAGCGTCTCGTCTGTCAAGACGACATCGCTGCGGCGTTTCAGCCCGTAATCAACAATGCCGACAGTCTTGCCGCCAACATCCCGCATGAAGCCGCTTTCCTGTCCGCCTTGCGCCTCTTCCGCGCCATGGTTCGGGTTGCCGTCCATGTTGATCGTTTTCATGATGCGCATGGTGGGGTCGAGCACGTACCAGACGCGGCGCGCCGAGATTCTGCCATCTGCACCGGGCGTGAAGTTCCGCGCGACAGACCCGTAAAGCCTGCTGACCGCAAGATCCGTGTCCCAGAACCAGCGTATGCCGGGCAGTTCAGTTTTCAGCACTCCGCGCTTTTCATCGCCCGGATCGACGCTGACGCCAAAGAAGGTAAGGTGGTTGTCATCGAACAGCTGGCGGTTTTCGCGCACAATCGCGAGCGCTTCTTGCCCGCCCGCGCTGTTCGCGCTGGCAAAAAATCCCAGCACGATATAGCGGCCCGCCGCCGTATCGAAACGGTATTCAGGATTGCTGCAGCCGCGTGCCGTAAACCACGGGGCTGGGTCGCCCGCGCCAAGGCGGATATATTCGAGCGCAGCCGACATTACGCGCCGGGGGTCTTCGGCGTGTCGCCGTCTTTCTTGCGCTTGTCGCGGCCGATGGTCGCGAGCTTGTCCTCGATCGCGTTCACGATCTTGACCTTGCCGCCTTCCAGCTTGTCATCCAGCGCCGTGACTTTTTCGACGGCGGTTGTGAAAGCTTGCCCTGCCAGTTTTTTGCCGTCTTTCAGTTTCTGTTTCCAGTCCATCGCGCGCTCCTTAAAACATGTGAATTTCCTGCGGAAAGGGTACGAAACGAGGGGCGTCCCGTCAAGTTTCGTAAAAAAAGGGCTGCCTCTTGCGAAGCAGCCCTTTAGGGAAGATAGAGAGTGTGAATCCCTATTTTATCGAGTTATTTAGGAGCCTTGGGGGCTGCGGGTTTCTTTTTCGCAGCGGGCTTCTACGCAGCAGCTTTCGGCGCGGCGGGTTTTTTAGCGGCTTTGGCTGCCTTCGGCGCTGCTGCTTTTTCTTCTTTCGCAGCGGGAGCGGCGGCGGCAGGCGCTTCTTCCTGTTTCGGTGCCTGGAATGCGGGCTTGTCGAGCGTGGTGGTCGGCTGGACTTTTTGCTGCGCGCGCGGGTTGAATTGCTGTTCGAGGTCGTTCAGCAGCAGGTCTACGGTCGCGACAACGCCGGACACAACGTCTTCCAGTTGTTCGCGTTTCGTGTTGATGACGGTTGCGGCTTGGTTTGCTTTTTCGTCCAGCTTGCGGCCGACTTGCTCGCGCTTGGTTTGCAGGGCGTCGAGGCCGGTGGTCAGCGCTTCTTCAGCGACAGCTGCGGCGATTTTCGCGAAATCTTTAAAAATGCTCATTTTGGTTTTCCTCTATATGTGCTGTTTTTTGAAAGGGGTCCGGCGGTTTGCCGCCGGTCGTGTTTTTATTGCTTCGTATGGTTTCCGTGGTGGCTAATCTTGATCGCTTCGTTGTCATAAGCGTGGAAGTTTAATAGCAAGCAACGCAAGGTATTGTCAAGATTATGTATAAATATTTTAAGATACTTATTTAAAACAAAAGGTTACGGGTTGTTTTACAGAAGTGAATCGACGCCTTTTGTGAAGGCATTTTCATCATAATCAACGCGCATGAAATAAAGCCCGTCGGGCGGAGCCGTTGGGCCTGCTTTTGCGCGCTCGCGGGCGTCGAGCGCCGCCTTCACGTCATCCGGCTGCCATTTGCCTTCGCCGACCAGTTTTAACGTGCCGACCATGTTGCGGATCTGGTGGTGCAGAAACGACCGCGCCTCCGCCCACAATTCCAGATGCGTGCCGAAGGCGAGCGCGGATTTGTTTTCGACGAATTCGAGCCGGTCGAGCGAACGCAGCGGCGATTTTGCCTGGCATTCGCTCGCGCGGAAACTGGTGAAGTCGTGTTCGCCCAGCAGGTGTTTCGCGGCCTTGTTCATGCGCGCCATATCAAGGTCGATATTCACATGCCATGCACGGCCCGCATCGATAATCGGTTCCGCGCGGCGGCCCGTGATGATTTTGTAGCAGTAATATCTTTTCCTCGCGCCGAAGCGGGCGTGGAATTCCTGGCTGACCGGCTCTGCTTTCACCACCGCGACACGGTGCGGGCGCATGTGAAAATTGATGGCGTCGCGCACAGCCTTTGCGTCGGTCTCCTTTTGAATGTCGATATGCGCGACCTGCCCCACCGCATGCACACCAGCATCGGTGCGGCCTGCCACATGCGCGGTCACGTCTTCGCCGCAGAAACCCTTCACGCCCTTTTCCAGCACAGCCTGCACCGACAGCGCGTTATCCTGACGCTGCCAGCCCGCGAAGCCCGCGCCGTCATATTCTATGGTCAGTTTCCAGCGCTGCGTCATGTCAGCACATCGCCGATATTCAGGTGCGTGCCGTTCATGAATGAAAGCCCATCCATGGCTTTGCGATCCTGCGGCTGGATTTTCGTGAGCTTCAGCGCGCCATCGCCGCAGGCGATAATCAAATGGCGGTCGAGAATTTCGCCGGGCTTTCCCTTGCCGTCGGCCACCTCCGCCGCCAGCACCTTCAGCCTGTGTTCGCCCTGCATGCACCACACGCCGGGCCATGGCGTAAGCGCGCGCATCTGCCGCTCGATCTCCGCCGCCGGCTTCGTCCAATCGATGCGCCCGTCGTCTTTCGCCAGCATATGGGCATAGGTGACGCCGTCTTCCGGTTGTGTTTGTGGTGCGGGCGGCGTGCCTGCCGCAATTTGTTCCAGCGTATCGACAATCAACTCCCCGCCTTGCGCCGCCAGGGCGTCATGCAGCGATTGTGCCGTCGTCGAATTTGTAATCGGCACAACGCCGCGCATCAGCACGGGGCCGGTATCGAGGCCTTCTTCCATCTGCATGATGCAGATTCCCGATGCCGCGTCACCAGCCATGATCGCGCGCTGGATCGGCGCCGCCCCGCGCCAGCGCGGCAGCAGCGAGGCATGGATATTCAGGCAGCCATGTTTCGGGGCATCCAGCGTTTCTTTCGGCAGGATCAGGCCATAAGCTGCGACCAC
>JAQSWE010000058.1 GCA_029266795.1 Alphaproteobacteria bacterium
CGGCGACCAGCAGGGACAACAGCAGCAGGCGCAGGGTCAGCAACAGGGGCAGTCGGGCCAGCCGCAATCTGGCCAGCCGCCGCAGCCTGTTCCCGTTCCGCAAGGATTCCAGAGCGCAGAAGACAAGGCGAAGCAGCAAGGCGCGGGCGGCGCCGAGAAAAAAGACGACGCCCAGCAGCAGACCGGCCAGCAGGGCAAGGATAAGCCCGAACAGGCGCAAGGCATGGGCGAAGAAAAGAAAGACGCAACGGAACAGGGTGTCGCGCAAGACAAGAACGGCAAAGATCCGCAACAGCAGCCGCAGCTGACGAAAGATAACGCGGGTACGCCGGTGCGCACAGCCAAGGAAGGCGCAAACGAGCAGACGGGCATCCGCGGGAAACTCGGCGAGATCATGCGCAAGATCGGCGAAGGCCTGCCGCAGGTGCCGGAGAATTTCGGCAAGGCGGATCAGGCCATGAAATCCGCCCGCAATGAACTGAAGGAAGGCGACCCCCAAGGCTCGCTCGAGCACCAGAAGCTCGCACTGAAAGAACTTGAAGGCGCGATGGATAACGCCGTGAAGCAGCTGGCCGAACAGCTGCAGATGACCATGATGAATTTCGGCATGCCGCAGGAAGGCCCCGGCTACGGCGAAGGATTCGACCCGCTCGGCCGCCGCACGGGCAGCGGCAAACCCGGCGACAACGGCAAGCCCGGCGACGATTTCGTGGCGATCCCCGAGGAAAAAGAGCGCCGCCGCGTCCAGCAGATCATCGAGGAGCTGCGCACAAGGTCAAACGATTACACGCGCCCCAAGCAGGAACGCGAATATATCGACCGGCTGCTCAACCAGTTCGAATAGGGATTAGACAGGCTGCGCGCCCGTGACGGTTTTTTCGTCGCGGTCCGGCCCCACATCGCCCGCTTTCATATACGGCACCATGCAGCCGACGCCGATTGCGGCTGCGATATGCTTCAGCGTATGGCCGCTGACGATATTGCCGGTCAGCGCGAAAATTTGCGGGTCAAAATGCTCCAGCAGCTTGGCGGCAATATACCAGCCGAGCGTCCAGAACAAATATTTCGCCGTACCAGCATGGCGCGGCGGGAACAGCGCGATCATCAGGATGATGGCCAGCACGGGGTAGAACTGTACCAGCGCATAGGGACGCAGGTCGCCACGCCCGAGGCTTTCCGTCCAGTCCCAATACCAGACGCTGCCGATGCCGATCAGCAGGAAGGCGGGAAACAGCAGCAGCCCCCATTTTTCATGCATGCGGTCGCGGATGACGATCGAAAAAAGCGACATGAAGGCGATCGTCATCGGCAGTCTGTCCCAGACCAGCGTCGCGTTGCTGGGGGCGATATGATAGTAACCCGACCCGAAGGCGACCAGAAATACGCCCGCGAAAAATACCGTCCACAGCCAGTAATCGGCGCCCTTGTGCCGCGGCCAGCGGTGGTGGGCGCGCACCAGCCCCGCGATGCCGATGACGGCGAAAGCGAGGTTGCCCATCACATCGCCGAAATTGGGAATGCCGAGGAAGCCGCGCTTGTCGGCAAAATCATGATAGGCCGGATCCTGCGCGATTGCCGCGAGCGAAAAAACGCCGATAATGGCGAGCGCCGCAAGCCCTAAGAAAATGGCGACGCCGTGGTGATGCGCGATCTTCATGCGGCAAGGGCGCTCGAGATGCGGCGGGTGATTTCCTCCAGCGTAAAGGGCTTGGAAATCACTTCATGCGCGAGGAAGTCAAGGTTGTGCGCGCGCTGGCGCTGGTTGGCATAGCCCGACATCATCAAAATCCTGGTCTTCGGATAATCCTTGGACACTTTCAGCGACAGCGCGATACCGTCGAGGTCGGGCATCACGATATCGGTCAGCAGCAGGTCATAGCTGCGCTTCGCCAGCGCCTCCAGCGCGGCGTTGCCGTCCGGCACCACCGTAACCGCATAGCCCGCGTAATTGAGGGCGCGTTCGACGAACTGGCGGACGGAAGGCTCGTCATCCGCCACCAGCACCCATTTCGTATCGTCATCCGTCGTCATGGCCATATCCTTCACTTATCCAAATCATCATTTATCTAAAATCGTCAGTTCGACCGTCTTGCCGTCTTCGGGCGCGTCCCGGAAGGACAGGTCGAGCGGTATGTTTTCGCCGGCCGCCAGCTCTTGCGGTTTGTCGGGCCGGAATTCCCAGCTTTTCAGCACGCCGCCATAGGCGCCCTTTAATTTCACCAGCAGCGGCGGATAATCCATTTTCTGCGCGGTCGTATTGGCAAGCTTCGCCTGCAGCGCCAGCGTGCGGTCCTTACCAGCAACGCGGTTCTCGGCAACAAGTTCCGACAGCTGGAACCCCTCGCCCGGCGCTTTTACCGTGAAGCCCAGCGTCGTGTAAAAATGTGCCATCGCGGGCGCGTGGCGCAGCACGGGATTTTTCAGGAGGAACAGCCCCGACAGCGTCACGAAGCTGAGCGCCATAAAAACAAAAATGCCGAATTGCGCCGCGCCCATGCCGAGCGGGCGATAGGTCATGACGGGTATCTGGAAGGTAGAGGGCAGCGGATCCGCCGGCACCGGCATGACAGACTGGGGAATCTCGACCGTGTCTTCGTTGATGTAGTCGCCCTTGACCATGCTCTTGAAATCGAGCTCGTCGGCCGCGGGCGGCTCTTCCCATTCGGGAATGGCAGCGGGCGGCGCTTCGGCTTCGGCCTTGACCGGCGGGTCTTCGTGCCACATTTCGCTGCATTGGGTGCAACGCACCGTGCGGCCGGTCGCGCCCAGCAGGCGCTCCTCGACTTTATACACGGTCCCGCAATGCGCGCAGGTGACGTGAATCACGCGGTGGAATCCCCCTTTTTTCAAACGGATACGCCAAATAAAAGTGGCATAGCCGGTTGATTAAGGATAGCATATCAATTATTAATTTTTGAGCCTATAATTATGCGAAGCTGCTGATATTATTGAAATATCGGCGGCGATGGGGAACAGGGCATGACGATCGTCAAATTTTCCAATGTAGGCCTGCGCTACAGCACCGGACCGGAAGTGCTGCATGACCTGTCATTCGAGCTGCAGCAAGGCTCTTTCCACTTCCTGACCGGCCCGTCGGGTGCGGGCAAGACCTCGCTCCTGAAGCTCCTGTACCTTGGCCAGCACCCCACGCGCGGTATCATCCATATGCTGGGGCGCGACCTGTCCGCCCTGCCTCGCCGCGAACTGCCGATGCTCCGCCGCCAGATCGGCATCGTGTTTCAGGATTTCCGCCTGCTGCCGCATCTCTCCGCCTTTGACAACGTCGCGCTGCCTTTGCGCACTTCAGGTCTGGCGGAAAAAGACATCAAGCGCAACGTGACCGAACTGCTCGACTGGGTCGGCATCGGCGACAAGATGGAAGCCCGCCCTCCCACGCTGTCGGGCGGCGAGCAGCAAAGGATTGCAATCGCCCGTGCCGTCATCAACCGCCCGAAACTGCTGGTAGCGGACGAGCCGACCGGCAACGTCGATTCCGAAATCGGCACACGCATCATGCATTTGTTCGAAGAGCTTAACCGTCACGGTACGACCGTGCTGATCGCAACGCATGACGACGAAATCGTGACGCGCTTCCGCCATCCGCAGATGCGGCTCGAAAACGGCACGCTGGTCGAAGGCCCGAAACGCAAGGCGAAGGCGGCATAACATGGCAAAGAGCAAGCTGATCCCCGGCAAGTACCAGTACGATATCGGCCTCGACCAGGGCGCGGGCGCGCATCTGGTGGCATGGTCGACAGGGCTGATGGTGTTTTTCGCGACGCTGGCGCTGGCCGTCAATATGGGCCTGAATACCGTCACGCAAAACTGGGTATCCGGCCTTTCCGGCAGCCTGACCGTTGAAATCAAGCCGCCGGTATCTGACGAACAGCAGGCGGCATCCGCCGAAACTGTGAAAAAAGTCCTGTGGATGGCCAAGCAGCATCCTGCTGTCGAGAAAAGCCGCGCGCTGACACGCGAAGAAATTTTGGGACTGCTGCGCCCGTGGCTCGGCGAAAAAGCGCCGGACAGCCTGCCCCTGCCCGCCATCATCGATATCACCCTGAAAAAAGACGTCGATTCATCCGCGCTGATCGCCGACATCAACAAAGTCGCACCGGATGCCGCCGTTGACAGCCATGCTGACACGCTGGGCGATGTGAAGACGCTGGTTGCCACCGCGCGCATGTTCGTGCTGCTGCTGACGGGCGTTATCATCCTGCTGACCGCCGCGTCGATTGCGGGCATCGTGCGATCGAAGCTCGCCATCCATGCGCAAGAAGTGGAGACGCTTCATCTAGTCGGCGCGTCGGACGAATATATCGCGCGCCAGTTCCGCCACCATACGCTCAAAGGCGCGCTAAAAGGCGCAATGGGCGGCGTGTTCTGCATGGTGCTGGCGATTTTGGGCGTCAGTTACATGACCCATACCATCGACACCGCCATTTTCCCGCATGTGCGCCTGATGCCGCTGGAATGGATTTTGATCGCCGCAGCCCCTGTGCTAGCGGGATCGCTGATCGCACATTTCACGGCGCAGCGCACTGTCATGCGTGAACTGTCAAGGCTTGCGTAAAAGGCCCCACATGTCCGTACATACAAAATCCGCACGGCTGCCGCTGATATTGCTGCTTGCGCTTGCGCTATGGCTGGCGGGGCTGTACGCCTTCACGCGCGGCATCGCGGAGGACCGCGCCGAAACCACCGACAAAGCAGATGCGATTGTCGTGCTGACAGGCGGCACCAACCGCCTCGATGCCGGTTTCGAGCTGCTGGAAAAGGAACGCGGCCAGAAGCTGTTCATCTCGGGCGTTTATCGCGGCGTGGAAGTGAAGGAACTGCTGGAACGGTCACGCAAAAAAGGCGCGGGCCTCGATTGCTGCGTCGAACTCGGCTTCGAGGCGGATGACACGATCGGCAACGCGAAGGAAGCGACCGCCTGGCTGCGCCGCGAAAACTTCAAGACCTATTACCTCGTGACCGCCAATTACCACATGAAGCGCGCGCTGATGGATTTTGACGCCTATGGCGACGGATTGACCGCCATTCCCTACCCCGTCGAACCCGACGGCCTCGACATGAAAAACTGGTGGCGCGAGGGTGCGACACGTGCGCTGATCCTGCGCGAATACATGAAATTTATCGCGGCGCTGTTCTGGCGCCCCTTTGCGGCATAGGAAATAAAAATGGACGCCCTGCGCTCGATCGCCTTCAACTTCCTTTATATCTTTGGTTCGCTGTTCCTCAGCATTGTTCTTGTCTGGGCCTTCGTCTTTCCGCCCAAAAAATGCGCGGCGATTATTTCCAAATATTACGGCGGCTATATTTCGCTGATCGAAAAATACGTGCTGGGGCTGAAGCTGGAAATCCGCGGTATCGAAAACCTGCCCGTCGATACGCCCTATATCATCGCGGCCAAGCACCAGTCGGCCTATGAAACGCTGAAGCTGCCGTTCCAGAAGAAATTCCGCTATCCCGTCATCATCTTGAAAAAGGAACTCACCTACCTGCCGCTCTGGGGCATGTATCCGAAGCGCATGGGCCAAGTCGCGATCAACCGCGGCGACGGCATGGAATCGATGCGCGCGATGAGCCGCGGCTGCAAGGCCGCCATCGACCAAGGCCGCTCCGTCGCGATCTTTCCGCAAGGCACGCGCGTAAAGCCGGGCGACGTGAAACCCTACAAGGCGGGGCTTGCCAAGATATACAAAGACCTGAACGTGCCGGTCGTGCCGATGGCGCTCAATTCCGGCGTGTTCTGGGGGCGCAACGCCTTCTTCAAAAAATCCGGCACCGTCGTGTTCGAATTCCTGCCCCCCATTCCCGCCGGCGTCCCACCGCTGCAGATGATGGAGCAGCTGGAAACGGTACTGGAGGCGGCGAGCGATAAACTCGTCGTTGAGGCCGGCGGCGCGGCGCTGGATAAAAAGGCATGAGCCCGCCCCCGAAGAAGAACAATTTTGTCGTTATCATTCTGTCGCTCGTGATTATCGGCGGGCTTGGCTTTGCAGGAATGAAGATGCTGCGCGGCGGCAGTGCAGGTAACGTAAAAACCGGCGGCGCACCGGTCGTGGAAGTGCCGCGCACGGAAACGCCGATGGCGCAATACACAAGGTTCTTCAAGAAAAAGCAGTTCACGCTGCCGGAGGACAACCGCACGCTTACCTATTACTGGTTCGAACCTGCAGGCCGCCCCTATCCGCCCGGGCTTTCTTTCCCTCTTGTCGTTATCCTGCACGGCGCGCCCGGCAATGCCTATGCGGCGGAATACCTGATCACGCAGAGGATGCAGCTGGACTATCCCGCCTTTATCCTTGTGCCGATGTCGCCCGCGGGGAAAATCTGGGCGGTGCCGGATACGATGAACGGCAAGGATGTCGACCGGAAATATCTCGACAACCAGTCACTGCCGGACGCCGTTGCCCTGGTGCGCGATGTGGCAAAGAATAATCCGGTCGACACTTCGCGTATCTATATCCTCGGCTGCTCCGACGGCGGCGGCGGCGCTTATGGCGCGGCGACGCGCTATTCGAATATCTTTGCCGCGGCCGTGCCGATCAGCGGGTTGTGGGATCCGCTCGGCGGCGGTGCGCTGCGTACGGCAACATGGATTGTCCATGGCGCGCTCGATGCGGGGATGCCGATTGCGAATACGCGCGCACTGGCGGCGGGTGCCAAGGCAGCGGGCGCACCCGTTGTATTCACGGAAATTCCCGATATGGGACATGAATGTTCCAACCCGCGTCTATACACCCGCGCGCTGTGGCAATGGCTCTTCGCGCACCGCAAGAAATAATGCACAGGCATTAACCATCCCTTTACCGCTCCCCTGCTAGGTTGTGATTGTGCAGGGCGAATACGCCCGCCGGGACAAACGGCAAAAAGAATTCATAGTTGTGTGTGTTGTGAAGATATCGGGAGCCCCAAGGGGCTCCCGAACTCTTTGTAAACTATGGCGATTTTTCTTGTCTTTGCGCTAATAAATTGTTTACATATAGGCGTTATACTGCTGGATAAAGGACAAAGGGTGCAGGCATGAACGTGAAATTCGTCGATGGTTTGGTGGAACAGCTCAAAGGCCAAACGCCCCTGCAAGAGATGGACGGCAACCCGATCTATACGCTGATGCAGCAAAAAGAGCTGGGCAATTTCAAGTTCGCGCAAATCGTGCGCGATATGCATGAACACCGCCCGATGACCGAAGACCGCTTCGGCGACATGAAGCAGGAACCTGAAAAAAACATCCGCGTGATGACGAGCGTCAGCGGCGACAACGCCTCCTTCGCGGTCGTGAAGCGCCAGCCCGAGGCAGATGGTAGCTATGCTATGCTCGCGCGCGTGAATATCGCCAAAGGCCCGACGGGAAAATGGCAGCTCGACGATTTTTTCACCTCGCTGGACCCTACCGGTTTTGAAAAGGAAGAGGCGAAGCGGTATGTCGACCTCGCCGCGGGCATCCGCAAGGAATACAAGGGTAATGACGACAAATTCGTGGCCGATTTCCTTCAGGGGTTGCAAAAGGGCGAAGACGTATGGGGTGCGATGACCACGGCGGATTACAGCGGACGCATCGATAAAATATTCGACGGCGCGCGGCGCGAGGAACAACAGCGTATCGATGCCGGTGAAAAACCGATGGCGCTGCGCAAGATCACTGACGACCGCATCGGCGGGACCTTCACCGGATACAGCAAAGCCGAAACCAGCGCCGAAAACCGCACCAGCGTCGCGCCGACACTGCGCAACGGCCGCTAGGCTTTCTTACGATCAATCGCGAAGAACAGCAGCGCGCCGACCGTGACGACGGCAAGCACCATTTCACCCACCTGCATCATATCCGTTTCGCGGCGCATGGCCAGGAAGCCAAGCCATAACGCATTCAGGATGTTCCAGATAAAGGCCAGTATGCGCACCTTGGCGAGCGGGCCGATGGAGCTGAACTTGCCGGGCCGCCAGAGCGCGAAGCAACTCAGCACCTCTCCGCCCATGACGATGCAGCCCATCGGGATGTTCAGCCTGCGCTCACCGCTGAGATCCATCAACCCGATATCATAGACAAGGTTCATACCGCTCAGGGTCGCGAGCGCGAAATGCGGCAGCATGAGGATGAAACCGGCCAGCCGGTTCTTGTCTTGCGCAAACTTCACGCCAGCACCTGTTTCACGGCCTGCTGCCAGCCGTCATAGAGCTTGTCGCGATCCGCTGACAGCATCATCGGCGTGAAGCGGCGTTCGCATTCCCATGATTCAGTGATGTAATCGATCGAGGGGAACATGCCGACCTGCAACCCTGCAAGATAGGCAGCGCCCAGCGCCGTTGTTTCGGTGACGGTCGGGCGCAGCACGGGCGTCGCCGTCATGTCGGCGAGAAACTGGCAGACCCAGCTGTTCTTGACCATGCCGCCATCGACGCGGATTTCGGTCATCGGGTATCCGGCATCTTCCGCCATCGCGCGCATGAGGTCTTCGGTCTGGTAGGCCTGCGCCTCCAGCGCCGCGCGCACGAGATGCGCCGATGTCGCGCCGCGCGTAAGGCCGGAGATGCTCGCCCGCGCATGGGGGTTCCAATAGGGCGCGCCGAGACCTGTGAAGGCGGGCACC
The DNA here is from genome assembly GCA_029266795.1 of Alphaproteobacteria bacterium. GTDB lineage: Bacteria > Pseudomonadota > Alphaproteobacteria > Micavibrionales > UBA2020 > JAPWJZ01. The sequence continues at coordinate 8,598 of JAQSWE010000058.1, forward strand.
ATGTAAACACCGCCGTTATCCGGCACCGATTTCGCCATCGCTTCGGTTTCGTTCGACGACTTGATGATGCCAAGCCCGTCACGCAGCCACTGAATCGCAGCGCCGGCCACGAAGATCGAGCCTTCAATCGCGTAATTGATCTCGCCGTTGAGGCGGTAGGCCACGGTCGTGAGCATTTTGTTCTGCGACGGCTTGAATTCGCCGCCGATATTCATGAGCGCGAAACAGCCGGTGCCATAAGTGCTTTTGACCATGCCGGGCTTGAAGCAGGCCTGCCCGATCAGCGCCGCCTGCTGGTCGCCAGCCATGCCGGCAACGCGCGTGGGCGCACAAATAAATTCCGCGCCCACATCGCCGAAATGCGCGCTGTTGTCTTTCACTTCCGGCAGCATCGAGGACGGGATGCCGAGGATTTTCAGCAGCTCGTCATCCCATTTCTGCTCGACGATGTTGAACAGCAGCGTCCGCGAAGCATTGGTGATATCGGTCGCATGCACCTTGCCGCCCGTCAACCGCCAGAGCAGGAAGCAGTCGATGGTGCCGAAGGCCAGCTCGCCGTTCTTGGCCCGCGCCGCCGCGCCCTCCACATTGTCCAATATCCAGCGCAGCTTGGTGCCGGAAAAATAGGGGTCGAGCAGCAGGCCGGTCTTGCGCGAAAATGTCGGCTCCAGACCCGCATCCTTGAATTTTTGGCACATATCAGCCGTGCGGCGGTCCTGCCAGACGATGGCGTTATAAACAGGCTCGCCCGTCTTGCGGTCCCAGACAATCGTGGTTTCGCGCTGGTTGGTGATGCCGATGGCGGCAATGTTGGTCGGGTGGATGCTGTGCTGCGCCATCACGCCCTGCGCGACATATTGCGTGTCCGACCAGATATCTTCGGGGTTCTGCTCTACCCAGCCGTTTTCAGGGTAATAGAGCTGCAACTCCTTTTGCGCGATGCCGGTGATATGCCCTTTTTCATCGAACAAAATCGCGCGCGTGCTGGTCGTGCCCTGATCGATGGCGAGGATGAATTTGGACATGTTAAGCGGCCTCTTCCTTATCGCCCGCCAGCTTTTTGAGCAGCTTGCGGATTTTGTCTTGCGTCATCTCGGTCGTGTGCAGGCCGAGTTTGGAGCGGCGCCATAGAATGTCTTCCAATGTCTGCGCCCATTCATTGGCGACGAGATACTTTATTTCAACTTCATAAATGCTTTCACCCAGATGCTCGCCGAGGTCGGTGATGCGTTTCGCGCCGCGCAAAATATCGCGCGTGCGGGAGCCATAGGCGCGGCCCAAGCGCTTGGCGAGGTTTTCGGGCAGCCATGCGTGTTCGCGGCGAATGGTTTTCATGAAAGTTTCAAAGCCCGCGATGCCGCCCTCGCCGCCCGGCAATGGCGCGGTTTCAGTCCACGCCTTGCTGCCCTTGCCAAGTTTTTCGGTGACCATGTCGCCCGCCTGCTCGCCGAGCTTGCGGAAAGTCGTGATCTTGCCGCCATAGACGGACAAAATCGGCAAGCCTTCGACCTCGTCCATCTCAAGAATATAATCGCGCGTCACTTCGGACGCGTTTTCATCGCCGTCATCGACCAGCGGGCGCACGCCGCTATAGGTCCATTCGACGTCTTCCGGTTTCACCGCGTGGCGGAAGAAACGGTTGACGGCGGCGCAGAGGTAATCGACTTCCTCAATCGAAATGCGCACTTCCTCGATATCGTCCTTGTATTCGATGTCGGTGGTGCCGACCAGCGTGTATTTTTTCTCGTAAGGAATCGTGAAAACCACGCGTTTGTCGTCATTTTGCAGGATATACGCGTGGTCGCCCTGATAGAGCTTCGGCACGATAATATGACTGCCCTTGACCCAGCGGATCTTGTACTTGCCGACTTCCGCGCCGAGCAGGCCGAGCGTTTTCGCAACCCAGGGGCCGGACGCATTCACCAGCATGCGCGCATGGACTTTGTGCTTTTCGTCCGTGTTCACATCCTGCAAGACCGCCTGCCAGATGTCCTGCTTCGCATGTTTGGCGATGGAAACGCATTCGGTGCGCGTCAGAATCTCGGCGCCTTTTTCAAAAGCGTCGCGCGCGCTCAAGACCACAAGGCGCGTATCCTCGACCCAGCAATCGGCGTAGGAAAAACCGCGGCGGAATTCGGGGCGCAGCGGCTGTCCGTACATCGTGCCGGGCAAATGGTGGCTGTGCGAGCGCGACAGGATTTTGCGGCCGCCCAAATGGTCGTACAGGAAAAGTCCCGCGCGGATCATCCACCACGGGCGCAGTTTTTTATGGTGTGGCAAAATGAAGGTGAGCGGCCAGATAATATGCGGCGCGGATTTCAGCAGCACCTCGCGTTTCACACAGCACAACCGACAAACCGCGACCGGCAAGATCGCGCGCGATGCCGCAGCCGTTCACGCCGCCGCCGATGACCAGTACGTCCACTTCCCTGATTTTTGACACGAAGGATAGCCCCCGATTAACTCCCTGATATTTAAGCGGAATATGGCAAGGATGGCAACAGCTATTTATGCCTCGTCCTCGGGGTTTTCAGCGTGATGCTCCTGCGCGCGCTGGAGGATTTTCCACAAGACACCGTTTCCGGTGGCAAAACGGTCGTTTTGCGACATGTTTACGACATCGCCCGAGGGTTGTTCCGGCGCGTCGTCCCCCGTGCGGAAAGTGACGGTAAAGGCAGCACCGCGACGGGGCGTTGATTCAACCGCAATTTGTGCCCGCAGTTGCTCGAGGATGCCATAGACGACCGACAAGCCAAGCCCCGCCCTGCCCGCCGGTTTGGTCGTGAAAAAGGGCTGGAAGATGCGCGGCAATACCTGTGGCTCGATCCCGCGCCCGTCATCGCGCACCACCAGCTGTGCGCCCGCGCAGGAAATGCGCAAAATGCCGCCGTTTGGCATCGCCTCGATCGCGTTGAGGGCAAGGTTCAGCACGACCTGCGCCACATGTTCGCGCGCGGCGATGACGGCTGATGGCTGCAGGTCGAACTGCACCGCAATATCCTTGCCCGCCAGCGTTTTCAGCGCGTCCTGCATGCCGCGCAGCACATGGGCCAAATCGAGCGTTTCCTCCACGCCGATCTTCTGCTGCGAAAAAGCGAGCAGCTGGCGCGTCAATTGCGCGCCCGCCTGCGTCAATTTATGGATACGCTGCTGCACTTCCGCAGGCGTCGTTTCGCCCGCCTCCAGTTGCCGTGCGGCTTTGGCGGTTTCAGCCTCGATGGATGAGAGAATATTGTTCATGTCATGCGCTATGCCACCCGCGAAGGCGGACAGGGCATCTAGTTTTACGGTATGGGGCGCGGGTAGCTTTTTCATAAATTGCAATTTATAGTTGTACGCGGTTTTTTTCAACCCAAAAAGACCGCAAAAAGAAAGGGCCGGTTTCCCGGCCCTTTCCTTGTCCATTAAGCTTTACGTCTTAAGCAGCCTTGCAGGCCTTTTTGGCGGCGAAACGGCCTTCCGCGATGCGGTCGGCAGCGGTGCCGCAGGAGATGTCTTCCTTGTCCGCCATTTCGAAGATGCTGGTCGCGGTGGTGTCGATTTTTGCGACCATATCGGCAACGGCTTTGGCATCGAATGCCTTGCCGGTCTGGCGCGCGATGTGTTCGAAGTAGACCGCGATGAGGCCACCTGCGTTCACGAGGTAATCCGGCGCATACAGGATTTCAGCGCGGCGAAGCGCATCGCCATGGCGTGCTTCGGCCAGCTGGTTGTTGGCGGCACCCGCCACAACTTTCGCCTTGAGACGCGGCAGGGTTTCGTCGTTGATGATGCCGCCCAAAGCGCAGGGAGCAAACACATCGGCGTCGACATCATAGATGCTGTTCAGCGCAACCGGCATCGCGCCGAATTCGCGGCTGGCCATATCGACGCGGTCGGCGGCCATATCGGTCACGAACAATTGCGCGCCTGCTTCATGCAGGTGGCGGCAGAGGTTGTAGCCGACATTGCCGAGGCCTTGAACTGCCACTTTGAGGCCTTTCAGGTCGCCACGGCCCATGCGGAAGCGCACAGCGGCTTTCAAGCCCGTGAACACACCGAGCGCGGTCGTGGGGGACGGATCGCCCGAACCGGCCGTGCCGTGCGAAATGCCGACGACGTGTTTCGTCTGGCTGTTGATGTGGCTCATGTCCTCGACCGTCGTGCCAACGTCTTCGGCGACGATGTAGCGGCCGCCCATGTTGTCGACCGCGCGGCCCATGGCGCGCATCATATCGGCGGTTTTGGTTTTCTTGTCGCCGATGATGACGGATTTGCCGCCGAATTCTTTGTGGCTGAAAACAGTCATGGATGACTTACCTTTCATGTGCGACGGGCAACGGATGCGCTGCCCCGTAATTCCGATTCTCACATTCAGGTATTTCCTGTCCACTAAAAGACGATAGGCAAAATACGATAGACGGAAAGTTGCAATGCTGCACTGCGTGTTTGTTTTAAAGTATCAATTGCTGCAGTGCGTTTTGATTTTAAATTTTTGCGCGTTGCAGCAGGGAATTTGCTGCAAGCGGGGTTGAGAATGGTTTGCGACTCAGTGACTTAACAGGTGTCATCCTGAGTGCAGCGAAGGATGACAATGAAAAGGCTTCCGCTTACTGTTCAGTCTTCTTCCGCGACTTGAACGGCCGGTCATTCGGCGACGACACGATCTGCCCGTCGCGCAGGTTCTCCGGCACGAAATCGGGGCCGCCGGCATGGACAGGACGGTCGGGGAATTTGCCGAGAGAGATCAGGCGGTCATACATCACCAGCGCCCCCGCCACGCCCACATTCACGCAGAACTTCATGGGAATTTTGATGACATGGTCGCAGCGTTTCAGCATCGCATCCGAGACATTGCCCTTTTCCGGCCCAAGCACGTAAACCGCGCGCAAGGGGTGGCGGAAACTGGGCAGGTCGACCGCACCCTCGATCAGCTCGACCGCGATCAATGCCGTGTTGGACGGCAGCAGCAGCGAATCCGCATCCTTGAAATCGTAAAAAGGGATATGCCCGAACGCGCCCGAAGTATCGCTCGCGCCCATTTGCTGCACATCGACCGAAGTGCCGACGGTAAAAAAGAAACTCGCGCCAAACGCATGCGACGTCCGCAGCAGGCTGCCCACATTCATGGGCTTCGAAATGCCCTCAGCTCCGATACCGAAATAGCCGCGCATCTATTGTTTTCCTTCCAAGTTTAGTTCATCATCCATTTTTGAGGAAAAATAAATTGAGCGCAGCTTCTTGTATGGATCGACGTTGTCTGTGTTTTTTTGAAGTGGCTTATTAATTTTATCTATCAATAAATTCGCCACGGCCTGCGCACGACGGCTGGCCTCTTTTCGTTGCGCAAGATCTTTGAGATGAGCATTTACAATGTCGGGGGCTTTTGGTTTGAGCCCATTTCTCTCTAAAACTTCAACCCCAAGCCTCACCAATCGCAAATCGTCGCTTAAAAGGAAGCTATTTAAATACGAAATGTATTTCGGAGAAATGATAAATCGTTCGTAAAGTCGGAAGTTCTCCAAAGAGGAAGCCCTAATATCGTAGTCATTAGAGCTAAAAAACCTCTCCATTATAAAGGCTATGGCAGATCGAGATTGCGGAGTGAATGACTGCAGGCTGTCCGGCTTATTGTGCCAATAATCAAGCAATACGAAATTCGCCAAGGGCTCAACAGCTATATCCGCTAAAGTTGGGTCGTCTTTTACTTTTAGAGACAAAATAAATGTCACAAAATCTGCATCAATCTTGGCCAAACCATTAGCAATACCCGAACGGCCAGGAGTGTCCGGATTCTTTACGAGTTCCCTCAATTGCTTGATGAAACGCGGGTCTTTATCAGCAATTCCTAATAAAGCGTTTTTGGCCTCCTGAACCATGTAAGCGTCTTTCTCGCTCTTGAGCATATTTAACACTGCCGCGCGGATGAGTTCATTATTGCTTCCCAAACGCGCTATCGCAACTGCTGACGCTCGCCTTATCTCCGTGTTCCGGTGCTGCAACCCAGTCAGAATATCTTCGCTTGATGGGCCAGCAAGTATGCCTCGCGAGCTAGAGCCTTGATTACCGCAAGGCTCTACGCCTAATTTAAAAACGCCCGCAAGGCGCGCATCATTCTCCCAAGTTACAGGCTTCTTGGGTGAAGAAATTTTTTCCAAATAGGGAGTGATTTCCGTGACCAAATCACAGTGATGTACGGGCGAAATAGCAATGTCGGAATTAAAATTTGTAACACTTTCCTGCAAAACTCGCGTACTTGCGAGCGCTTTGTTCAATAATACAAACCCGTTGCAATAAGTTGACGGGCTAGGATGCAAATCTATATGAACTGCACTTTTTTCCATGGGCACACGCTCCCATTGGTATCTGACATCCCGTTCGGGAATCTCTAGAAATGTGTCCCCCATTTTGATAGTGACGGCAGCTTGGCTGGTCGTGGAATATATCTTCGGCAGACATCCCATGACTTGAGATGAGGCGACGAAAAATGTGCACAACGCAAAACTAAAAAGAAACTTTTTCATTTAATTACTTAAGATCCGCCAAATCCTTATAAAGCCCGAGCGCCTCGGGGTTCGCCAGCGCTTCGACGTTTTTCACCTCGCGGCCGTGGATGACGTCGCGTACGGCGAGTTCGGTGATTTTGCCGGATTTGGTGCGGGGGATGTCGGTGACGGCGATGACTTTTGCGGGTACGTGACGCGGCGATGCCTGTTCGCGGATGGCTTTTTTGAGGCGCAGGGTGAGCGCTTCGTCGAGGCGCATGCCCGGTTTCAACACGACGAACAAAACCACGCGCACATCGTTGTCCCAGTCCTGCCCGACCGCGATGCTTTCCTTGATCTCGGGCTGTTGTTCCACGATGCGATAAATCTCGGCGGTGCCGATGCGCACGCCGCCGGGGTTGAGGGTCGCATCCGAACGGCCATGAATGATAAGGCCCTTATGCGCCGTCCATTCGCACCAGTCGCCATGGCACCAGATGCCGGGGAAACGCTCGAAATAGGCTTTTGAATATTTTTCGCCATTAGGATCGTTCCAGAAACCGACAGGCATGCAGGGGAACGGCGTTTTGCAGACGAGCTCGCCCTTGCCGCTTGCCAAGTGTTTCGCGCTGTCATCGAACACATCGATATCCATGCCGAGGCCCGGCCCCTGAATTTCGCCGCGATAGACGGGCGAGATGGGATTGCCGAGCACGAAGCACGACACGATATCCGTGCCACCGGAAATAGAGGCCAGCTGCGCATCGGGGAAGATTGCGTCATAGACGTAATCGAAACCCTCATGCGACAGCGGGGATCCTGTCGAGGTCATCAGGCGCACGGTCGAGAGTTCCAGCCTGTCGGTCACGTTCACATTCGCCACGCGCAGCGCGTCGATATATTTCGCCGATGTGCCGAACAGCGTACATTCATGGCGTCCGACATAATCGAATAACGCGTAACCATCGGGATAGAACGGCGAACCGTCAAACAATAACAGCGTTGCTTCAGATGCCAGCGCCGT
>JAQSWE010000287.1 GCA_029266795.1 Alphaproteobacteria bacterium
ACATCACGGTTGCCCCCGACACCGACGGCAGCTATGACGTTTATGTGGATGATGGCGCGATCGATGTGAATACAGGTGCAGGCACCCAGCGCCTGCAGCGCGGACAGGGCACGATGATAGCGAAACGCGGGGCAGCGCCGCTCGCCCCGAAGGACTGGCAGCAGGGTCGCTTGTCCCGCCTGCGCGGCGCGCTGGTACTGGCGCGCGAGGGCGAGGTGCGCGGGCGCATCCGCCAGCTGCAGCCCCAGCAGGTGAAATTACGCCAGAAACTGCGTGAGACCATCCAGCAGAAGCGCGGGCCCAAGCTCGAGGAGAAAAAGCAACAGCTCGAGGAGAAACTCGAGCAGCGTAATCCGCAGCTTAACGAGCGCCAGGAGCAGTTCGAAAAACGGCGCGCCGAAATCCAGAAGCACCGCGATGCTGCCGTCGCAAAACCCGTCCCCGGCACGACGAGCGGCACCGGCCCCAACAGCGAAACCGAAGCCGAGAAGCGCGCCAAGAAAGCGCTCCTGCTGCAGAAAATGAAGCAAAAAAAGAACGCGAATTAACGCGCAGCTCCTTGCTCTCGCGGGAAGATGATTTCTTGATTCTCGGGAAATAGCATGAAAGCTCGATTTTTTCATGTCACAACCGTCACATTCGCGTGACGCAGCATGTCGTTTTGAAAAAATTATTTTCCGCGCAACCGCTTCATCAGGCGCAACAAAGGCCTGTCGCCAACGCGTTGTCACCAAAAATTACGTTGAATCTTGAGATCAAAGTTGAGAGGATTTAATCAGGCTCAAGAAGTGTTAGCAGGATGTTCACCAGATTTGAAGCCGCAAAGCTGCCGCGATGGCGGCTTTTTTCATGCACAAAAATCGGCGCAGAATACGCAAAACTATGCGCTATTCCATTGTTAATGATGGATTTTTATAGATAATGGAATCGTAATCATTTATCAGTAATATTATTATTAAGGGCAAAGGGAAACGGGTGGCGAAGTTCTATACCAGTATGAAGATGATCGCCGTGGCAGGACTGCTTTGCGCAGGCTTGTCTTCATCCCATGCCTCCACTGCCCGCGACAACAGCTGCGAAATCACCGGCACGGTCAACTACCTGAAGCAGGTCGAAAAATCGCCCTATTCCGACGGCACGCCGACGCAGATGACGATACAGGAAACACATATTTCCGTGAACGTCCTCGCCCGCCGCCCGCATGCCAAGGACGCGCCCAAGGAAAGCCACTGCAACAAATCGGTCGAGGCGAACGAGCGGCAGATTTACAAGCTGTGCTCCAGCACCAAGCCGCAAAAGGGCGACCGCATCCTCGGCACCGAAGGCGGCTCGACCGGATCGGCTGCGCATACGCGCTGCCTGTTTGACGTGATCGCCCTCCCCGGCAAAAAAGACAAAGGCCCGCTTTAATCATCATGGCCGGATTTCTCGTCGCCGCATTGTATAAATTCGCGCCGCTTTCGGATTTGAAGGCGCTGAAAGAACAGCTGCAAAAACTCTGCGATGACAATAACGTCTGCGGCACGCTGCTGATCGCGCATGAGGGCATCAACGGCACGATTGCCGGCAGTGCGCCAGCGGTCGGCAAGGTCCTGCGCGCCATCCGCAAAGTGAAGGGATTGGAAGACCTGGAGCACAAAGAATCTTCTGCGTCCGAACAGCCTTTTCACCGCATGAAAGTGCGTATAAAAAAAGAAATCGTGACGATGGGCGTGGCGGGTGTCGACCCGAACAAGGCGGTCGGCGAATACCTGTCGCCCGCTGAATGGGACAAGGTTATCAGCGATCCGGATACGGTTTTAATCGATACGCGCAACGATTACGAAGTCCGCATCGGTACGTTCAAAAATGCGGTCAACCCGAATACCGAAAGCTTTTCGGAGTTTCCGGACTATGTACAAAAAACGCTCGACCCCAAGAAAAACAAGTCCGTCGCCATGTTCTGCACCGGCGGCATCCGCTGCGAAAAAGCGTCGTCCTACATGAAGGCGATGGGGTTTGAAAAAGTCTATCACCTGAAGGGCGGGATTTTGAAATACCTCGAAGAAACGCCCGCCGAGAAAAGCCTGTGGGAAGGCGAATGTTTCGTTTTCGACCAGCGCGTGTCGGTGAAGCACGGGCTGGAACAAGGCAGTTACGGCTTATGCCCGTCCTGCCGCCACCCCATCGGGGATGCCGACCGGAAGAGCAAAAAGTATATCGAGGGCGTCGCCTGCCCCAATTGCCACGACAAAACCAGCGATGACAAAAAGCAGCGCGCGGCGGAGCGGCACAAACAGGTCAAGCTGGCGGAGAAAAAAGGCAAACGGCATATCGGCGAGAAGTTCAAGCCGGAGCAGGATTAGTCCCGTTCGTCAGGTCATGCACCAGAGTGCCGAGCAGGAAGAAGGCCATCGCCGCCGCGATAATCGCCACGATCAGGTTCACGAAAAACGGCATATGCGTGTGATAGCCGCGGGGTAATTCACTGGTATCCATCGTTTTCACGATATCGCGGAACTGCCATGCGGCGAGGGATGAAAACAAAACGCCCAGTAAAATAAAGACCAGCCCGACCCAGTAAGACATCGTCGTTGTTTCCTTGGGCATCGGGCTGTTTTCGGCATGCTGCTGCAGCTGCATGAAAAAGCCGAAACGCTCGATCGTGAAGCCGAAGGCCATCAGGGTAATGGCCGTGCGGTTCCATGACAATGCCGAACGCTCCGCCGAGAAAAACACTTGCGGGTCGCATTTATCGCCGGAATTTTTGCTTTTTGCGGTCTTCATTCGCGGCAAACGCGCGGGAGCCCGAAAAAGTTCACGCCGTCTTGCGGCACCAGAAATGGTACATATGGGTGAAAATATCCGGGTTTTCCAGCTCGAGCTTATGCCAGTTATCGAGGTTGCGCCCGTCCTTGTCGTCGGGGAATTTGCGGGCATAGAGCGCCCAGACATTGTCCGGCAGGCCGAACTTGATGAATTCGAGGCCGAGGGTGTCGAGCGCGGATTTGATGCCCGGAATGTCGAAACAATGTTCCTGCACATGGAACAAAAGGTCGCGATACATCGACAAGTGATATGAATCG
>JAQSWE010000059.1 GCA_029266795.1 Alphaproteobacteria bacterium
GATGCCGACGGTTTCTGGCGCGATTCCATGTCGCATGTGAACAGCCTCATCGACGACCTTGTCCACCCGACATCTGAAACCGCGCGCGTGATCGGCGCGGTCGCGCAGGGCGACTTGTCGCGCACGATGGCGCTTGATATCGACGGCCGCCCGCTGCAGGGCGACTTCCTGCGCACCGCGACCACGATTAACACGATGGTGGCGCAGTTGGGCTCATTCGCCTCCGAAGTGACGCGCGTTGCGCGCGAGGTGGGTACGGAAGGTAAGCTCGGCGGTCAGGCGAAAGTGAAAGACGTCGCAGGCACATGGAAAGACTTGACGGACTCAGTGAACATGATGGCCGGTAACCTGACCGGTCAGGTGCGTAACATCGCGGAGGTCGCAACGGCGGTCGCCGGCGGCGACTTGTCCAAAAAAGTGACCGTCGACGTGAAAGGCGAGATTCTTGAACTGAAAAACACGATTAACACGATGGTCGACCAGCTGCGCTCATTCGCCTCAGAAGTGACGCGCGTCGCGCGCGAGGTGGGTACCGAAGGGATCTTGGGCGGTCAGGCCCGCGTGGAGGGCGTCTCCGGCACGTGGAAAGACTTGACTGAATCCGTGAACTCGATGGCCGGCAACTTGACGGCACAGGTGCGTAACATCGCGCAGGTGACGACAGCGGTTGCGAACGGCGACTTGTCGTCGAAAATTACGGTTGACGTGAAGGGCGAGATTCTCGAGCTGAAAAATACGATTAACGCGATGGTCGACCAGCTGAACTCCTTCTCGGGCGAGGTGACGCGCGTCGCGCGTGAAGTCGGGACGGAAGGAAAGCTTGGCGGTCAGGCCGACGTGAAGGGCGTTGCAGGTACCTGGAAAGACTTGACGGACTCGGTCAACTTCATGGCTTCGAACCTTACCGCACAGGTGCGTAACATCGCCGACGTGACGACGGCGGTCGCGAATGGCGACCTGTCGCGCAAGATTACCGTGAACGTCAAAGGCGAGATTTTGGAGTTGAAGGCGACCGTCAACACCATGGTCGACCAGTTGTCGTCATTCGCATCGGAAGTGACGCGCGTTGCGCGCGAGGTGGGTACTGAAGGTAAACTCGGTGGTCAGGCGAACGTCGAGGGCGTCGCCGGTACATGGAAAGACTTGACGGATAACGTGAACATGATGGCCGGTAACCTGACTGGTCAGGTGCGTAACATCGCCGACGTGACGAAGGCTGTCGCGGCGGGCGACTTGTCGAAAAAGATTACCGTCGACGTGAAGGGAGAAATTCTCGAACTGAAAGCAACGATCAACACGATGGTCGACCAGCTGCGCTCCTTCGCATCCGAAGTGACCCGCGTCGCGCGGGAGGTTGGTACGGAAGGCAAACTCGGCGGTCAGGCGCGGGTCGAAGGTGTCTCCGGCACCTGGAAAGACTTGACGGATAGCGTGAACTCGATGGCCGGTAACCTGACCGCGCAGGTGCGTAACATCGCGCAGGTGACGACGGCCGTCGCGAACGGGGACTTGTCGTCCAAAATTACGGTCGACGTGGCAGGTGAGATCCTTGAACTGAAAAATACCATTAACGCGATGGTCGATCAGCTGTCGTCCTTCGCCTCGGAAGTGACGCGCGTCGCGCGTGAGGTCGGTACCGAGGGTAACCTTGGCGGTCAGGCGAACGTTGAGGGCGTCGCCGGTACGTGGAAAGACTTGACGGATTCGGTGAACATGATGGCCGGTAACCTGACGGGTCAGGTGCGTAACATCGCCGAGGTCGCGACCGCAATCGCCAACGGCGACTTGTCGCGCAAAATTACCGTCGACGTGGCGGGCGAGATCCTCGAACTGAAAAACACCGTCAACACGATGGTCGACCAGCTGCGTTCCTTCGCGGCGGAAGTGACCCGCGTCGCGCGGGAGGTCGGTACCGAGGGTAAACTGGGTGGTCAGGCAAACGTGGGCGGTGTCGCCGGTACGTGGAAAGACTTGACGGATTCCGTGAACTCGATGGCCGGTAACCTGACGGGCCAGGTGCGTAACATCGCCGACGTGACGAAAGCGGTCGCGGCGGGCGACTTGTCCAAGAAAATCACCGTCGACGTGGCGGGTGAAATTCTTGAATTGAAAGCCACGATCAACACCATGGTCGACCAGCTGAACTCCTTCGCCGCCGAGGTGACGCGCGTCGCGAAAGAGGTGGGTACGGAAGGCAAGCTCGGCGGTCAGGCGCGGGTTGAAGGCGTATCCGGCACGTGGAAAGACTTGACGGACTCGGTCAACATGATGGCGAACAACCTGACATCGCAGGTCCGCGGTATCGCGAAAGTCGTGACCTCCGTCGCGAACGGCGACCTGAAGCGCAAACTGACCGTGGAAGCGAAAGGCGAGATCGCCGAACTTGCCGACACCATCAACAGCATGATCGACACGCTCGCAACCTTCGCCGAACAGGTCACTGGCGTTGCGCGCGAGGTCGGGGTCGAGGGTCAGCTGGGCGGTCAGGCGAAGGTCCCGGGCGCATCGGGCACTTGGAAAGCATTGACGGAGAACGTGAACCAGCTCGCCGCAAACCTGACGACGCAGGTCCGCGCTATCGCGAAGGTCGCAACCGCCGTGACGCAAGGGGACTTGACCCGCTCCATCGCCGTCGAGGCGCAAGGCGAGGTCGCCGTCCTGAAAGACACCATTAACGAGATGATCAGAAACTTGCGCGACACGACACAGAAAAACACGGAGCAGGACTGGCTGAAAACCAACCTCGCGAAATTCTCGCGGATGCTGCAGGGCCAGCGCGACTTGACCAACGTCGGCCGTACTATTCTCTCGGAACTTTGCCCCGTTGTATCCGCCCAACAGGCGGAATTCTACGTTCTTGACAACAAGGAACGCAATCCGCGCCTGACGCAGCTGGCAAGCTTCGCCTCCGAAGGTCAGTCGCAGATCGGCAAGCAGATCGAGTTGGGGCAGGGGGTTATCGGCCAGTGCGCACTTGAAAAACGCAAGATCGTGCTGGATAACCTGCCCGACAATTATATCCGCATCTCTTCGGCTCTTGGCGAAGCGCAGGCGCGCAGCGTGCTTGTGCTGCCCCTGATCTTCGAAGGACAGGCGAAAGGCGTCCTTGAACTGGCTTCCTTCGATGGCTTCAACCCCTCGCACGTAGCGCTGCTCGACCAGCTTGCGGAATCCATCGGTATCGTCTTGAACACCATCGAGGCGAACATGCGGACGGAGGATTTGCTGACCCAGTCACAATCGCTCGCGCAGCAGCTGCAGACCCGCCAGCAGGAATTGCAGAACACCAATCAGGAACTCCAGGAAAAAGCCCACCTGCTCGCCCAGCAGAACCACGAGGTGGAACGCAAAAACCGCGAGGTGGAACAGGCCCGCCAGGAACTGGAAGACAAGGCGAAACAGCTTGCGCTTACATCCAAGTACAAATCCGAATTCTTGGCCAACATGTCGCATGAATTGCGCACACCGCTGAACTCGCTACTCATCCTCTCCGATCAGCTGACGAAAAACCCTGAGGGCAACCTGACCGCCAAGCAAACCGACTTCGCGAAAACCATCCACAGCTCGGGTAACGACCTGCTGATGCTCATCAACGACATCCTTGACCTCTCGAAGATCGAATCCGGTACCGTGCTGGTGGAGACCAGCGACCTGCGCTTCGAAGACCTCAAGGGCTATGTCGCCCGGACCTTCGGCCACGTTGCGGAATCGAAGAACGTCAACTTCCTTATGCGTTTCGACAACCGATTGCCGAAATCGATGTATACGGACTCCAAACGCCTGCAGCAGATCATCAAGAACCTGCTCTCCAACGCGTTCAAGTTCACGCATCACGGTCAGGTCACGCTCTCCGTCGAGCCTGTGCAGGCCGGCTGGGCGCCCGACAACGACGATCTCAACCGCTCGTCGGATGTGATTGCCTTCTCCGTCACCGATACCGGTATCGGTATCGCGGCGGATAAGCAGGCGATCATTTTCGAAGCTTTCCAGCAGGCCGACGGTTCCACCAGCCGCAAATACGGCGGTACGGGCCTTGGCCTTGCGATCAGCCGCGAGTTGTCGCGCCTGCTCGGTGGTGAAATCCGCCTTGTCTCCCGTCTCGGCCATGGTTCGACCTTCACATTATATCTGCCGGCTTCCTATGCGACGATCCGCGCTCGTAAATCACTCGCGAGCAGCGAAGGGCAGGCTGTCTTGCCGCCGCCGATCAAAGCGCTGCAGCAGTCAGAACCGATTATGCTGCCACCGATCGAGCCGCAAACGGGATTACTTGTCAATGAAGCGGGCGATGACCGTCACGAAATCCAGCCGGGCGACCGTATCGCGCTGATCGTGGAGAACGACCTTGGATTCGCGCGCTTCCTGCTCGATACTGCGCGAGAAAACGGATATAAAGGTCTCGTCACGTCGCTCGGTGCCGCCGCGCTCGTGATGACGCCGGATTACCTGCCGGACGCCATCATGCTCGATATTCACCTCCCCGACATGCAGGGCTGGCGCGTGTTGGAGCGTCTGAAAAACGACATGACGACGCGCCATATTCCGGTCTGCGTGATTTCGACCGATGAATCGCGCGGTCGCGCCCTTGATTCCGGGGCGTTCGCCTTTGTCACGAAGCCTATCCAGAGCCGGGATGTGCTTGATGGCTTGCTGAAGGAATTGCTGGAAATAGCAGAGCGCAACAAGCACAAGCTGCTTGTCATCGAGCCAGACGCGAAACTGCGCGATAGGATGGTGAAAGAGCTGTCGATCGACGGCGTGGAAGTGACCGCGCCGAAGACCGAGAAAGCGGGTGCCAAGGCGTTGAAGGACAGCAAGTTTGACTGCCTTGTCCTGACACCTCATCAGGAAAGGTTCGCACAAGCCCTCATTGAAGCGGCGGAGCGTGATACATCCCCAGCTGCTCCCGTTTCGCTCGGACGCATGCCAGTCGTCGTATATGGCGAAGACGAGGAACTCGGGGAGATATGGAAGCGTCTGTCCGACTTCCATCCCGTCAGTCGCGTCCAGTCCTTCGAGCGCATGATAGACAGCGTTGCGCTGCACCTGCACCGTCCTGTCGCCAATCTGCCGGAAGGTGTACGCCGCAAGATTTCCGACCTGCACCAGTCCGACAAGGTGCTGATCGGCAAACGCGCACTGATCGTCGACGATGACGCGCGGAACATTTTTGCGCTGACATCTGTTCTGGAAGAGCATCATATGAACGTGCTCTCCGCGGATAACGGACGCGACGCGATCAATATGCTGCGCAAGGAAGATGGAATAGATATCGTGCTGATGGACATCATGATGCCGGAAATGGATGGCATGGAGACAATCCGCGAAATCCGCAAGATATCGGAATTCAAGAACCTGCCCATTGTGGCCGTCACGGCGAAAGCCATGAAGGGCGACCGCGAGAAATGCCTGGAGGCGGGAGCATGGGATTACCTCTCGAAACCCGTCGATACCGAGCAGATGATGACGGTACTGCGCGCATGGCTGCAACGCTGATCGGATACAATTGAATGACACCGCAGACCGACATCCCGATGCAAGAAGAAGGCGTTACCCCGCCTGAGGATAACCGCGTCGACATCCTGCTGGTTGACGACCTGCCCGACAAGCTTCTGGTCTACAGCACCGTGCTGGAAGAACTCGGCCAGAACCTTATCACCGCGAATAGCGGGGAGGAGGCGCTGAAAATCGTGCTTCAGAAAGACTTCGCGGTGATCCTGCTCGACGTCAATATGCCCGGCATGGATGGTTTTGAAACCGCGACACTCATCCGCTCGCGGAAGAAATCATCGCGGACGCCAATCATCTTCCTGACGGCGTTTTCAGACGATGTGCACGCCGCGCAAGGCTATGCCAGCGGCGCGGTCGACTTTCTACTCACGCCGGTGATGCCAGAAATTCTCAAAGCCAAAGTCCGCGTATTTATCGAGCTGCACCAGATGCGCCAGCAGGCCGAGCGGCAGGCGGAAGATCAGGCGCGACGTAAAGAAGCGGAGGAATCCGACCGCCGCAAGGACGCCTTCCTTGGTATGCTTGCTCATGAACTGCGCAACCCTCTCGGCCCGATACGGAATTCCGTGACGCTCCTGCAGCAGATCGGCGGTAATACGCCGCAGATGAACAAGCTGACCGACGTGATCGAGCGGCAGGTGTCGCATATGACCCGCCTCGTCGATGATTTGCTGGATTCGACGCGCCTTGCCAGTGGCAAGATTTTACTGCGCAAGGAAAGATGCGATCTCGCCGCTATCACGCGGCAAATGGTCGAAGATTACCGCTCGGTCATGGAAGGCGTCGGCCTCACCATCAATGTAGACGTGCCGGAAAAGCCGGTCTGGCTGCATGGAGATTCTACGCGCCTTGGACAGATGATCGGCAACCTGCTACATAACGCGCAGAAGTTTACGCCTAACGACGGAAATATTTCCGTGAAGCTTGTGCGCCAGCCGGACGGCATGGCGGCGGTGAGCGTCAGCGACACGGGCATCGGCATGGACAGCTCCGTATTGCCTCACGTATTCGAAGTGTTCCATCAAGCCGATCAGGGGCTGGACCGCGCACGTGGCGGCCTTGGTCTTGGCCTGGCCATCGTCAAGGGACTCGCGAGCCTGCATGGAGGGGTCGTCGCCGCGGAAAGCAAAGGCGCGGGGCAGGGATCAACCTTCACGATCCGTCTCCCGGTCGAGGAAGCTGCGACGGGGGAAAAGACCGTTGCGCCCATGAAATCTACCGCCTGCAAATCGAAGCTGCGCATCCTGATTATCGAAGACAGTCTTGATGCTGCCGAGACGACGCAGATGCTGCTTGCCCATGACGGGCATGATGTGCGCACCTCGTCTAACGGTGCGACAGGGCTGAAAATAGCGCGCGATTTTATGCCACAAGTCATTTTGTGCGATATCGGGCTGCCCGGCATTGACGGGTATCAGGTCGTGCAACGCCTGCGCGCCGATCCCGATCTCTCTAAAATATACGTGATCGCACTTACCGGCTATGGCCGCGATCAGGACCGAAAGCATGCGCGCGATGCGGGGTTCGACCAACATATGACGAAGCCCATCGACTTCCGCATGCTGCGGCAGACGCTCGACTCGCGGAAAATCAGCTAAAAAATTATGCGGCGGAAATGGCGGTACCGTGGGCGGGGCGGTAGTTTTGCGTGCCGGTATTCGCCTGCAGCAGGTGCTGTAATTCGTTGCGCGCGCGGGAAAGGCGCGAGCGCACGGTGCCGACGGGAATACGCAGTTTTTGCGAAACTTCCTCGTAACGCAGCCCGCTGATGCAGACCATCACCAGCATGTCGCGGTGCGGCTTCGACAGTCGTTTCATGCAGTCGCGCATGCGCGACAGGTCGGTCACCGTTTCCTGCGGCGCTTGCGTGATGCTATGGGCTTCTGTGAAGGCTGCATCGTGGCGGGCAGCGATGCGCTTTGCGCGGCGGTATTGGGACACGAAGATATTGAACATGACGCGCGAGGTCCAGTTGAACAGGTTCGTGCCTTCTTGGAAATATTCGCGTTTTTCAAGCGCCCGCAGCATTGTCGACTGGACGAGGTCTTCGGCATCGCTCGGCTGCTTGGTTAGGCGCAGGGCGAAGCGGTAAAGGCGGTCGCGTTCGGCGGTGAGGGCTTCTTGGGAAAACATGTAATTCGTCTCCGTTAGAGTGCAGCGTCATATAAAATTATAGTTCCCTCGTATGATAAAAATTTGTCACCTATGTAACGGTTGTGAAAAGTTTTGTGACAATCCTGTGACAAATTTGATAACTATGTTAATTCAGTGACTTAAGCTATTGAAAATAGTGGAATATGGCCATTCAAGGCTTGATATGCTACATATGAAAGTCTTGGGTCACAGGGGCACTGTCATGCGTATACTCGCCGTTATTCTTTTGTCGCTACTTTTCATGACGCCTGCACGCGCAGAGCCGACCAAGGTCATGGTGGGTGCCTATGTGAACGATATTCAGGCGATCAACTTGCAGACGGACAGCTATCGCCTGGATTTATATGTCTGGTTCCGCTGGAACAACCCGGCAATCGATCCTTCCAAGTCATATGAATTCATGAACGCCTTCAACCCGTCCGAGCATGTCCGGACGCCGTCATACGATGCACCGCAGAAAATGCCCGATGGTTCTCTCTATATGGTCGTGCGCCAGCAAGGGGAATTCAGCGCGAAGTTTCCGCTACAGCAGTATCCTTTCGACAAACAGGAACTCCTGATGGCGATGGAGGATACTGCTTACTCGACCAACGAACTGGTTTACGTGCCGGATGACAAGGCGATCAAGCCCGTCACGCTGAATAATCATATTCGCCTGTCCGGATTTGTCGTCGAGCAGCCGCGGCTGGAAGTGCAGGGGTATTCCTACCCCACCAATTTCGGTGATATCAGCCAGCCGGAGGCCGCGGTTTATTCGCGTGCCGTGATGTGCATCCCGCCTATATCGAAGGGCGGCTGGGCGTTGCGATCACCGCGCTGCTGACGCTTGTCGCCCTGCAACTGACTTCGGCGAGTTCGCTGCCGGAAGTGGACTACCTCCTGATGACCGACAAGGTATATCTCCTGTCCTACGCCTTTATCATCGCCACCATGATGCAGGTTGCGCGTGTGTCGCAACTGGTGCATGACCGCAAATATGACGATGTGCACCGCAGCGACAGTCGCGCGATGGGCGTTTTTGTCGCGACACTGCTGGCGGGCTGCGTGCTTGTTTACGGGACGACGTTCTGATGCGGATAGTCTTCGCGCTTCTTTTGATGCTGCTGGCCGCTGCTCCTGCCCAGGCGGAAACGCTGAATGTGCTGTTCGTCGGCAATAGCTACACCCTGCGCAACGACCTGACCGGTATGCTGGAGAAAATTGCAGCATCTGGGAAGGGGCCGCAGATCAAGGCGCAGACGGCGGCGAAGAACGGCGCGACGCTGAAAGAATTGTGGAACGACGAAAAACTGCGCAACGAACTTTATGTCGGCCGCCGCAATGTGGTGGTTTTGCAGGAGCAAAGCCTATGGGCGCAACTGCCGGAAACGGTCGAGGATACGGCGAAATCGGCGCGGCTGTGGGGCGAAGAAATCGCCAAGGCGGGTGCGAAGCCCGTTATTTTCGAAACATGGGAACGCCAGCCCGGCAGCTTCTGGTATACCGACAAACGCTTCGGGTTTTTGAAAACGCCGAAAAATATGCGTGATAAAAACGCCGCCGCGTCTGCCGCGCTTGCCGCGCAGCTGAAGGCACAGGTAGCGCCGGTGGGGCATGCCTATGCCACGCTCCTCAAGCAGAATTCCAAATGGCCGTTGTATGAAGCGGATAGCCATCATCCCTCCATCCCCGGCACCTATCTTGCGGCGCTTGTGCTTTACAAAACGCTGACGGGACGTTCACCCCAAGAAACGACATTCGTGCCGCAGGGTGTGAACGCGGAATCCGCGGCGATACTGCGCCAGATCGCGGCGGCGGAGTAATGGCGCGCCAGCATATTCCTGCCGTCGGTATTTGGCTTACGCTTGCAGCCTATTTCATCCTGTCGCTATTCTCGGCGCTCAATAAATATGTGCAGGAACTGGGATATGGCGCGACGCAGGTCATGTTTTTTGACGGTCTCGTGGGGATGATCTGCATGGTCGCGATTGCCGCCCAGCAGAAAGATTTAAAAGGCCTGCGTCCGCGAAAATTTACGCAGGTTGTGCTGATGATCCTGAACGTTGGCGCGGCCTTCATGATTTTTCCGGCCTATCCGCATTTACCCTTGGTGACGGCATACCTGATCGCCTTTACCGGACCGTTGATGATCACGCTGTTGTCGGCGGTATTTCTGAAGGAAAAAATAGGGTTTCCGCAGGCGGCGGCCGTGTTGGTAGGTTTTGGTGCGGTCGCATATTCCATGGTCGCGCAGCAGGCAAACGGCCTTGCTGCCGCGTTCGATCCTGCGCAGTTGCCCTATATCCTCCGCATGATCGCAGGGACTTTTTTGTTCGCCACAACACAAGTGATGGTACGCAAACTGTCGGATACCGAAAGCACATGGTCTTTCCCGTTTTTTTATTACGCTGGAATGTTCGTGCTGACGGGCCTGTTTTTTCACGACGGCATCGTTTTGCCGACAGCGCCGCGCGAATGGGCCTTGCTGATGAGCCTTGGCGTGCTGGATGCCGCCTCGCTTGCCATGATTTATCTGGGGCTGAAATACGCCAAGGCATCGACCGTGGTGCCGTTCCAGTATTCGGCCATGATCTGGATTGTGCTGCTCGATCTTGTACTGTGGGATAAAATACCGGTATTGCCGCAGGTCATTGGGGCGGTTGTGCTGGTGGCGGCGGGAATCTACCTCGCAACGCATGAACGCAAGCTGTACCGGAATAGCGTTAAATAACTGACATCATTTGTATTTAAACCCCTCTTGATTAAGCCTGAAATTGGGGCTACCAAGGGATCAATCACTTTTTATTTCCGGAGGATTTCATGGTTCACGATCCCGCACGCCCGCGCGGCCCCGCCACCGTTCCCAACAGCTACATCCTGACGACCGCGCAGGATGCGAATTTCTTCGACATGATCGCCGAAGTCGACAAGCTGATCAAAGCCGAAGGCCGTGAAGCCGACGTGAAATGGGGCAATAAATTCACCATGATCGGCGTCGCGATGCTGACTTGCGATGATGCCTTCGCCGAGAAAATCAAGACGTTGCCCTATGTCGGCGGCGTTGAAAAAGAAAACTACGTCTATCCGGCCAAGAAAAAATCGCCGGGCGGTCCGCGCATTTAATCATGGCGAAGCCATCGCAATCATCCGTCTTGCGCGACTGTTATATCGTGATGGCGAAGCTGCCGCGCCGCAAGCCGGGCGGCCTTACGGCCGAATTCGGCAGCGTGGCGGAGGCTAAGTCGCAATCCACCGATAAAATGGTGCGCGCCATCCGCCGCCTTGCGCAGAAGCATGGCGCGGAGGTGCAGATTGAAACGCGCGGCATCCTCGCCAGCGGTTTTGCGAAAGTGAAATGCGACCGCTATTTCGCGAAGCTGATGCAGGAACTGCCCAGCGTTTATCAAGTGGAGCAGGAGCGTGTCGCACTGCCAGCGAACAAAGGCCCGCGCTTCAACCGCAGCCCGAAGGTGAATCCATGAAGATCCTGAAATGCGTGAAGGGGTTGAAGGACCGCTTTATGGCGGCGCTGAAGCCGAAAGAAAAGCCGATTTGCGCGAAGCCGCCGCAGCCTCCAGCACCCGCGCCTTGACCGACGACCGCAAAATCTATCGCACCGGCGCGTACAAAACCCGCCGCGACAACCAGAACAGCAACGTATTCTGGTCGATGGACCCCGCATTCAACCAACCGGGTTACTGGATCCGCGAACATCACCTCTACGAAAAGGGCTCGTACTCCGCGCTGATTTCGGAAGCGATGCCCGAAGCCGAAGCGCTCGCGAAAATCGAAATACTGGAGCGGGACGCGCAGCTGAAATTACCGCCCGCTGATATGAGCTATCTCGACCATCAATGGATCGGCAGCGCCTATCGTGATGCCACGCCGCTGGACGAAAATCCGCTGCATGTGAAAGATCGGACGAACAAGGCATTGAAGATTCTCAAGTCGAGAAAGCCGCCAAAACTCGGCTTGTAACGCGATATTTCTCCAAGGTATCTTGTAAGGTATTGAATTCACGTATTATTTATCGTTTTTATTCATAATTATCAGATTGACAATCCCGCAGAAACCCTTATATTCGCTCACATTCCCGGGAATGAGGGGAGGGGCTGCTTTGCCCTGACCACGTCGCCTCGATGAGAGGGCCGAACTACCGGGACAATTGTAAAAACGATGTAAAACATCTTTAGAAGGAAACGATAATGGCTAAACGTCCGCAGGCTAAACACAAAATCGACCGCCGCCTTGGTGTAAACCTCTGGGGCCGCGCAAAATCTCCCTACAACAAGCGCGAATACGGCCCCGGCCAGCACGGCCAGAACCGCAAGAAGCCGACCGACTACGCGATCCAGCTGCTCGCAAAACAAAAACTGCGCGGCTACTACGCGAACATCGGCGAAGGCCAGTTCTATCGCCTGTACGAAGAAGCGCGCCGCCGCAAGGGTGACTCGGGCCACAACCTGGTCGAGCTGCTCGAGCGCCGCATCGACACCGTCATGTACCGCATGAAATTCGTCCCCACCATGTTCGCCGCACGCCAGTTCGTGAACCACGGCCACGTTAAAGTGAACGGCAAACGCGTCACCATCCCCTCGCTGCAGCTGAAAGACGGCGATGTGATCGAAGTGAAGGAAAAATCTCTCCAGCTCGCGCTCGTCGTGCTGGCAGTCGATGCTCCCGACCGCGAAGTGCCGGGCTACCTCGAAGTGAACCACAAAGAAGGCACCGGCAAATTCGTCCGCGGCCCGAAATTCGAAGAAGTCCCGTACCCCGTCCGTATGGAACCGAACCTCATCATCGAATTCTATTCCCGCTAATCAGGATAGAATTCCAGCAAAAAGCCGCTCCGCAAGGGCGGCTTTTTTGTTGTCTTGACAGGATACGGGTAGGGGGTATTATCCGTAACATCAACCGGAGGCGTAACCATGTTCTTCAAGAAACGGCGCGAAGCGGCGGAAGCCAAGGCAGCGGAAGCGAAGCAGGAAATCCTGCGCACGCTGGACCAGCGTTTTGAAGAAGCAACGCAGAGCCGCGACCCCGCTGAAAAAATCCTGAAACTGGAAGACCAGAAGCAGGCGATCGACACTTTCGTTGATACCGCCAACGGCGACATCAAGGCGCAGGCCAAAGGCAAATGGCTGGGCGGTTATTTCGGCGCGACCATCGGCACGAACCTCGCCATCGACATTGTTTCCGTGGCCCTGACCGGGATTCCGGCATCGGCGCTGTTTATCGTGCCCAGCATCGTGATCGGCTGGATGACCGGTGACAAGCGCGTGGAAAAAGCGAAGGAAAAGCTGGAGGCCGCCAACGCCGAATTCTTCGGCAGCCTGCAGGCGAAACGCGACCGCGCAGACGAAGCGGTGCAGGCCGCCATGAACGTCGATATGCGCGACTTCGCCGAGTCCCCGAAATTCTCGCAGCTGCTGGAGCGCGTGCCGAGCCTGCGCCAGAAGTTCGCCGAATCCTACCGCCGCCATGTCGATGGCACGATCAGCGACGTACCGCCCGCGCCGAAGAGGAAAGATCCCGGGCTGCACCTTTAATACACTGTCATCCTGAGCGCAGCGAAGGATCTTCCTTGTTTCCGCAAGAGTAGGGGGATTCTTCGCTGCGCTCAGAATGACAAAGTTGAGGTCACTTCCGCATACGCTTGCCCGTCAGGCAGGAAAAAATTCCGTGCATCGTGCGAACATCCTGCTGCGTCATGCCGGAGCGATGAAAGAAATTGCCTATGTTCCGCAAGATCGTGGGGCGCTGTTCGGGGCTCCGGAAAAATCCGCCGGTGTCGAGGTCGTCTTCGAGGTGTTTCATCAGGTTCTCGACATCACCCTTGGTCGCGGGCGCGGTGTCGCCGAGGTCGGGAACGACCTGTTCTTCTCGGAACGGGTTGTCGGCATTCAGCCATGCATAGCAGGTCAGCAGCACGGCCTGCGCAAGGTTCAGCGATGAAAATCCGGGGTTGAGCGGGATGTTGACGATGGCGGATGCCAGCGCCACGTCGTCGGATTCCAAACCCGTGCGCTCCGGCCCGAACATGATGCCGCATTTTTGGGTATTCACGTTGCGGGCGCGGATTTCTTTCGCTGCTGCCTCCGCCGTGTAAATATCCTTCACCACGCCGCGTTCGCGCGCTGTCGTCGCCACCACGAATTCAAGGTCGGCTACCGCTTCCGCCGTCGTTTCATAAATTTTCGCGTTTTCGAGCAGGGCGATGGCTCCCGATGCCGCCGCCGTCGCATCCGGGTTCGGCCAGCCGTCGCGTGGCTTTACGATGCGCAGCTCCGTGACCGCGCAGTTCAGCATCGCCCGTGCGCACATACCAATATTCTGCCCTAGCTGAGGTCGCACGAGAATGACGGCGGGGGCGAGGGGAATCGCTTTGGTGTTTTCTTTTGCTGTGTTGGTACCGGCCATTTCTATTTCCAAATTAGTTTGTAACTAGTCCACCAAAGAAACACAGGGATAGCTAGCCAGAATATTACTGCTGGCTCCAAGGAATTTAATTCATGAAGTCCCCAAAGTGCCAAAAAAGTTGTCAGGTATGTTAGAAACAAGACTATTGCCGTCAATAGTATTCGGCCTATCGTCCAGTTTTTCTTGCGAGGAACATTCGAGAAGTCTGGGGCTGGTGTCAGGGGATTTTCTCTGGTATCCCTGATGATGTTGTTGTAGCAAAGTTTCAGAAAATAGATGGCAAAAAAGGCAGCTGCAAACAAAACTGTAAACCAGATAACACCGGCCATTTTACTTTCCTTGTCATCCCCTCTGGGGATTCGGACGAGAGGCGTCGCTTCATATAGTTATCTATATAACGCGGACGTGGGCTTTCAGATGCCAAGCAAGATGGCATGATAGTAACGATTACGCCGCCTTCAACCGCTCCAACACCCGCTCGCGTCCAATCAACGGCAGCAGGTCTTTCAGGTCGGGGCCGTGTTCCTGGCCGGTGATGGCGCAGCGGAGCGGCATGAAGAGTTCTTTGCCGCGGCGGTTGGTCTTTTTCTTAATGTCTTCGACCCATTTTTGCCAAGTGGTGTTATCCCACGGCGCGGGGGGCAGCAGCTCGGCGGCGGTCTTGGCGAAATCGGCGTCTTGGATGACGGGCGTCACATTGCCCTTTGCCACATGCCACCAGTCGGCGATATCCGACAAAATCTCGAGGTTCGGGCGCACGGCGTTCCAGAAGGCTTCGTCGATCTCGGTCAGGCCCAGCTTGGCGAGGCGCTCTTTCACAGCGGCGAAAGGCGTCTGGTGCAAAATCTTGGCGTTGAGGCGATAGAGTTCGTCTTCATCGAATTTGGGCAGGTTGCGCGAGAATTTGGCGAAGTCGAAGCTGTCGATCACTTCCTGCATCGTGAACAGCGGCTCGATGGGGTCGGAGGTGCCGATGCGGGAAACGAGGGAGATCAGCGCCATCGGCTCGATGCCAACTTCGTCCTGCAGTGATTTGATGCCGAAGCCGCCCTTGCGTTTCGAGAGCTTGCCGCCCTCCATATCGCCCAGCAGGGTGACATGCGCGAATTGCGGCGGCTTGGCGCCCAGTGCCTCGAACATCTGCACATGCGTTGCGGTATTCGTCACATGGTCTTCACCGCGCACGATATGGGTCACGCCGAAATCGATATCATCGATGACAGAGCAGATGTGATAGAGCGGGCGGCCGTCTTCGCGCACCAGCACGGGGTCGGACATATCCTTGCCGTCGAATTCCACATGGCCGCGCACGAGGTCTTCCCAAATGATGGGCGTATGGTTCAGCTTGAAGCGCCAATGCGGCTTGCGGCCAGCGGCTTCATGCGCGGCGATCTGTTCGGGGGTGAGCGTCAGCGCCTCGCGGTCATAGATTGGGGGCAGGCTGCGGCTCAGCTGGACTTTGCGCTTCAGCGCGAGTTCTTCTTCCGTTTCATAGCAGGGATAGAGGCGGCCGTTCGCTTTGAGTTTTTCAATCGTGCGGGCATAATCGGGACCGCGGTCGCGCTGACGGGCGAAGCTGTCCCAGTTGAGGCCGAGCCATTTCATGCCTGCCATGATGTCTTCGACGTTTTCCTCCGTCGAGCGGACAAGGTCGGTATCGTCAATGCGCAGCATAAACGTGCCCTTGTTCTTGCGCGCCCAGAGCCAGACGATCAGCGCGGTGCGCGCGGAGCCGACATGCAGCTTTCCGGTGGGGCTGGGGGCAAATCTTACGGCGACGGTCATGGTCTTCAATTCCCTTCAAATTCAGAACAGCCAATATACTACATAGGCATGAAAAACCAAGTGGATTATATGGCAAATTGTGCTGGAATTTCAGGAATTTATGACTGTTCACAGGGGCTTGGGCAATCTGGCAGTATTATATCCAACAGGCAGGTCTCTCATGGTTCGCATTCTCCTCATCCTTTCCATCCTTTTCAGCGCGGCGGTTTTCGTGCCATCGGCGGATGCCGAAGGCGGCGGGCGGTTGCGCGAAATGCTGATGAAACGCCGCGCGGCGAAGGGTGAGGGGGAGCAGAATGGGGGCTTGGGCGAAAAGCTGATGGAGGGGCTCGGCGGCGGCACCTGCGCCGACCGCAAGGCGCAAATGTCGAAGCTTATGAGCGGCGGCAAGAAAGGCCGTAGTGCCAAAGGGCCGCCCGGCGACATCATGAATATCGCCTATGGTCCGGCGGAGTTGCAGAAGCTGGATGTATTTTACCCGAAGCGCAAGATCGAAGAACTGGCGCCTATCATCATCATGGTGCATGGCGGCGGCTGGTGCGTGGGCGATAAAACCATGCGCGGCATGACCGGCAATAAAATGGAACACTACACCGGCAAGGGATTCCTTTACATCAGCGTCAATTACCCGATGGTGGCGGAGGGCAGTATGGCGCTGCAGCAAGGCAAGGATGTTGCCCGCGCCGTCGCCTATGTGCAGAAACACGCGGCGGAATGGGGCGGCGATGCCAGCCGCGTAATTTTGATGGGCCATTCGGCAGGCGCGCATCTGGTGTCATTGGTGAATGCGGATGCTAAGATACGCAAGGATGCAGGCGTGACAAAACTGATCGGCACCATCTCGCTCGATAGCGGCACGACGAATGTGGTGACGCAGATGAACCACCCCATCGAATTCATGAAGGAGCGCTATGCGGAAGCCTTCGGTGACGAAGAAGCATACTGGATCGCGTCGTCGCCGTTCCACCAACTGGATAAAACCGCATCGCCATGGCTCAGCGTCTGTTCTTCGGGACGCACGGGCGACCCTTGTGGCCAGTCCGATGAATATGCGCAGAAAAGCAATGCTCTCGGCATTCCCGCACAAGTCATTCCTGTCAAGAAAGGCCATGGCGCGATCAACAATGAATTGGGCGAAGCGGGCGCATATACTGACAGCGTCGATAAATTTATCGCAACGCTTGACCCCGTCGTCGCGCGGTATATAAACGAGTAATGAAGAAATTTTTTCGCCTTCGTTTTGCGCCGCTGCTCGTGTTTGTCATTGCTGTGCTGGTTGCGCATGGCGGGAATGACAAAGCGCCGTTCCTCGTGCTTGCCGCTGCGCTGTTCTCGCTGGTGTTGGGGCTGGTTTATATCGTTAAATCATTTATGAGCGCGCGCGGCAGTAACCTGAAAAAGGCGATGATTGCCGGGCTGCCGTTCGCTTTTACGGCAGCCATATTTTTACTGGCCAAGCTCAGTTTGCTCGACCCTATGCCGATACTGGGTTTCCGCTAGTTACGGACGCGGCGGCGTATTGTTTACCACCAGTTTCAATTCCGGTTTCGCGCGCAACTGCGGTGCGGCTTTGACCGCGACCGCATCGAATGCGGGCGACAGGTCGTTCACGCGGAACGGATCATCGCTGTTGTCATACGGGACGAACGCGGCAGGCTTCTTTTTGAACGGCTCTGCCACCGCTTCGCTCACCATCCCGGCAAACATGCCGCCGATGGATTTATAGAGGTCCACAACTTCCTCAGCCATGCGGCGCAAGCGGCTCTTGCCGTTTTCGGGATCATCCTTCGTCGTGAGTGCGGCAAAGGGAACGGGCAGGGCAAGCGCGCCGAGCGTAAAGCCCGCAACGCCGCCCGCAATCGCATTCGTTGTCACTGCCGCGCCGATAAACGCGCCCGCAACAGGTGCTGCCACCACCACGACCGCAACGCCAACCGCCAGAAACGCACCTGCTGCTACATTCATTTTTTTACACCCTGTTTTTACCCGCCTGTTGGTCCGTGCGCGCAGAGCGAACGGTTAAAGGCGGCCATAACTTTGTTGTGTTTTGCCAGCTGCGGTAGGTAACGGGCGCGCGAGAAACGTCGGAAAATCGCAGCGCGGTAGCGGCAGTCGGCTTGGTTTTTACTATGACAGAATCTGGCGATTCCGTCAAACGAGTCAGGCGTAAATGCTCAGCATACGCTTGAAAAAACGCGGCAAATGCAAGCCTTTGGGCGGGTCGAGCGGGTTCAGGTATTTTTTCATCTCGAGCGCGCTTTCGCCGTCGCGGTAGTATTTCTTATCTTCACCCATGATACCGAAGCCGAGACTTTGATAGAGGCCGATCGCCTTCGTATTGCCCTTGCGCACCTGCAGCGTCACAGTATCGAATTCGTTTTTCAGCGCGGTTTCTTCCACTTGCTTCAGCAGCGCTCTCCCTACGCCTTGCCCCTGATGCTCAGGTGAAACGGCAAGATCGACGACGTTGACAGCGTTTCGCATCGTCGACGAATTGAACTCCGTCATCACGAAGCCCGCGATTTTGTGGTCTTCTGTTTCTGCAATGATGACGCGCATGTCACGCTCGTTCACGCCCCATCGCAAAAAATTGTCGAGGTGGGTTCGCTCGTTTTTATCGGCGAAAGCATCCGCGTAAAGTTTCGCCATCGCGTCAATATCGCGCGAAGCGGCTTTGCGGAATGCAATGGACAGCGTTGAATACATAGGACTCCTGAAAAAACAGAGGCCTATTATTTACATAACAATAACCGTCAGTCAAGAAAAACGAGATTATGCAGCGTTTTCAGCAGCTTTCTTGCGACGTGCTTCGATAAAATCAATCACTTTCACCGCTTCGCCTTCTTCGGGATGCGCGCTGACGATGCCGTTTTCGATTTCGTAGCCGAAGGCGCGGAACATGGCTTCCACCTGAGAGAGGTCGCGTTCCATGATGTCCGCCGTGCTTTGTGTGCCGGATTGCAGGAAGTGGTGCGGATGGAGGCCGAAGGAATTGTACAGGTAATCGCCGAAGACGAAACCGTCGGTGCCGATCAGTTCATGCGATGCCAGCAGCGCGGCGGCGATCTGCGCGCGCACGACGACGGGATAGAAATCGGTGAGGGAAGACGCGTAGATCGCTTCCGAAAACACCTTCTTGAAGGCGGCGGGACTGTCGCAGGCGACCATCTTTTTATAGATGCCCTGCGCCTTGATGATCTCGTCGAACGTTTCTTCCATACTTTTGAAACTCCCCTGTTTCAACTGTAGTGCCCAATGCGAAGTACCGTTTAGTTTTTAGCCATTCTCGACAATCAGGTCGGTGAACTTGTTCGTAATCGGATATCTGCGGTCGCGGCCGAAAGCCTTGCGGCTGATCTTCACGCCGGGGCAGGCCTGCCTGCGCTTGTATTCGGCGTG
>JAQSWE010000288.1 GCA_029266795.1 Alphaproteobacteria bacterium
GAGAACCAGCGACGATGTAATAAGTGTTCGCGCTCTTGAGCGACACTTCGTTGACCTCGCCCTGCGGCGTGTAACCCTGACTCAGGATGTAATCGCGCAGCCAGTTCCTTGCGGAGATTTCGTGCTTAAGTTTAAGGGCGTTGATCTCAAGATCCATCTGGAGCGTGCTGACCATTGGGCTCTTGTAATACGCGATGCGGCTCAGGATAGCGTCCTGATTTTCCTGCAGCGTGTCGTAGGCCTCGACTTCCGTCCAGTCCTTGGGAATGTAGATTTCGTATTCAAGTTCCGCCTTGGCATAAGGCATCATGCCATAGGCCTTGGTCTCTTTCGCGAAGGTCGCATCGTCATGGATCGGATGCACCTTGGGCGCCGCAGGCTGCGTGTTCACGACCGCCTTCGGCTTCATGATCATATAGCCGCCGCCAAGCAGCAGGGCGACGCCGATGCCGATGGCGATATAAAGCTGTTTCTGGTTCATTTCTGCGTTTCCTTGTTGGCGGCGCGGATGACGGGAATAGGCTTCCGGTCTTCGTCAATCGCGACATAGGTGAATTTGCCTTCGGTGACCTTGATGGCGGAGCGCCCGCCAAGGCGCGAGCGCGCCCAGGTTTCGACATGGATGGTGATGGAAGTGTTGCCGATGCGGTCAACCTTGCAATAGCAGCTGACCTCGTCCCCGATATGGACGGGGGCGGTGAATTTCATGGCGTCGATGGCGATAGTGGCGATGCGGGATCCGGCCTTCTGGGTCGCAATCACCGCGCCGGCCAAGTCCATCTGGGAGAGCAGCCAGCCCCCGAAAATATCGCCGTTCGCGTTTGCCTGGGCGGGCATCGCGATCGTGCGCAGGGCAGGGCTGGTGTCGTAATCGGGCTCTTCGCGGGACATCTTACCCCCTTAAATATATGGTCTTTTTATCCCTCGGGCATTATATAACGCAGATTGCCCGCATGTCCAAGGTTGCGTTTGCACCTTGAAATGCGTAAATTACCCGAAATCATGGGGGAACATTTGAACAAGAAAACGCCCACGCGCAAGGATGAATACTCGGCCGAGGACATCGAAGTCCTCGAAGGCCTAGAGCCTGTACGCAAGCGCCCCGGCATGTATATCGGCGGCTCGGACGAGCGCGCCATGCACCACCTGATTTCCGAAGTCCTCGACAACTCGATGGACGAGGCCGTCGCCGGCCACGCCACCCGTATCGAAATCCGCCTTGAGGCAGGCAACAAGGTTATTATTAGGGATAATGGCCGCGGCATTCCCGTCGACAACCATCCCAAATTCCCGGGCAAGTCCGCTCTCGAAGTCATTTTCTCGATGCTCCATTCGGGTGGCAAGTTCTCCGGCAAGGTTTATGCGACCTCCGGCGGCCTGCACGGCGTCGGTGCTTCGGTCGTCAACGCACTGTCGAGCGAGCTGACCGTTCAGGTCGCGCGCGACAAGACCCTCTATGAACAGACCTACAGCCGCGGCAAGACGACCAGCAAGCTGAAGAAGATCGGTCCCACGAAAGAGCGCGGCACGATGATCAGCTTCATCCCTGACACCGAAATTTTCGGAAAGGATGCGACTTTCAGCCCTGCCTATGTCTATAAAATGGCGCGCTCCAAGGCCTATCTCTATCGCGGTGTGGAGATGGCATGGTCTTGTGAAGAATCCGTGCTCAAGGGCACCGCCGGCGTTCCGCTGGAAGAAATCATCAAGTTCCCGAATGGTATCCTCGATTACCTCTACACGCTTGTTGAAGGCAAAACCTCGCTGACGCCGAAGCCTTTCTACGGTTCCGTCGAATTCCCCGACAGCGAAGGCCGCGCGGAATTCGCGATTGCCTGGACGGAAGAGGAAGAAGACGGCTTCCTGACCTCCTATTGCAATACGGTCCCCACGCCGGAAGGCGGTACGCATGTGCAGGGCTTGCGCGCGGCGCTGTCCAAGGGGCTGAAGAACTACGCCGACCTTATCAATAACAAGAAGGCCGGTATCCTGACGCCCGACGATATTTTCGGCTCGGCCACGATCCTGCTGTCGATCTTCATCCGCGACCCGCAATTCCAGGGACAGACCAAGGAAAAGCTGGTAACGGCGGGCGCCACGCGCCTCATCGAGAACGCAGTGAAGGACCATTTCGAGCATTGGCTGACCGGAGACAACAACGCCTCCAAATACCTTCTAGATTACCTCATTCAGGTGGCGGAAGACCGTCGCCGTGCGAAAGACCAGCACGAGATGTCCCGCAAATCGGCGACGCGCAAGCTGCGTCTGCCGGGCAAACTTGCCGATTGCTCTCGCAAAACGTCGGAAGGCACCGAGATTTTCATCGTCGAGGGTGACTCGGCAGGTGGCTCCGCGAAACAGGCCCGCAACCGCGAGACGCAGGCGATCCTGCCGCTGCGCGGCAAGGTCCTCAACGTGGCGTCGGCTTCGTCCGACAAGATCCGCGACAACAAGGAAATCGCCGACCTCATTCAGGCGCTGGGCTGCGGGACCGGCAAAGATTTCAACATGGACAAGCTTCGTTACGAGCGCGTCATCATCATGACCGACGCGGATGTCGACGGCGCGCATATCGCATCGCTGCTCATTACGCTGTTCTATCAGGAAATGCGCGGGATGATCGAGCAGGGGGCGCTATACCTCGCGCTGCCGCCGCTTTATCGCCTTTCGGCGGGCGGTGAATCCGTCTATGCGCGCGACGACGCACATAAGGAAGAATTGCTGAAGACCGTTTTCAAGAACAAGAAAAAGGTCGATATCAGCCGCTTTAAAGGTCTGGGCGAAATGCCCGCCGCGCAGCTCAAGGAAACGACGATGGACATGTCGAAACGTACCCTCGTGCGCGTGACGCTGCCCGAAGTCGAAAAAAGCATGGATGCCTTCAAAAAGGCAGAGGGCGGCACCGCCCAGCTGATCGAGCGCTTGATGGGCAAGAATCCCGAAGCCCGGTTCGAGTTTATTCAGGAGAATGCAAAATTCGTTCAAGATATTGACATTTAACGGTAAATTGGCCATTTGAGGCATGAGAGTACCTGCATTTTATGCAAACTGAATTGACA
>JAQSWE010000060.1 GCA_029266795.1 Alphaproteobacteria bacterium
ATCACAAAGCGGCGGCCCATCCGCAAGCTTGGCCGGGTTTTCCGCGAAGACCTTGATCTTCACGAAACCCCGGATGCCATGCACGCCGACAATTTCGGCCATGCAGGTCAGCTCGCTCGCAGGATGTGCCGCCGCCTTGTTCAACCGGATATAACCTTATTCAGCCGCGGGCGCTTCAGCAGCCGGAGCTTCAGCAGCTGCAGGAGCCGCCTCGACTTTGGGTGCTGCCGCTTTTTCAGCGCGTTTTTTCGCGCGGTCGGTCATTTTCGCTTTTGCGACGGCTTTCTCGGGGTTGTTTTTGCGCGCGGGCATCGGTGCGAGGCCTGCTTTGCCCATGAAGATCGCGACGCGGTCGGAAACTTGCGCGCCGACGGAGATCCAGTATTTAATGCGCTCGCCGTTCAGCGTGACGCGCTTGGGGTCGTCTTTCGCGAGTTTCGGATCGTAGGTGCCGAGACGCTCGAGGAAGTTACCGTCGCGGGGCTTGCGGCTGTCAGCGACGACGACGTGGAAGTAGGGCTTATTCTTGGCGCCTGCGCGGGCCATGCGGATTTTCAACATTTGGTTTTCTTTCTTTCGTTTGACTATAAGGTTTATCCGGTTGCGTTGATGATTGATGGAAAACCCTGCAACCAGCGGGCTTTCCAAATTTCGTTATTTCTTTTTGTCCCCTTGCAGCAGCGCGCTGATATCGGGCATCTGGCCGCCGCCCTTCGCAAAGGGGTTTTCGCCAAGCGGGCCTTTGCCTAGCTGGCTTTCCATGTTTTTCGCCATCTGTTCCATTTCGCCGAGGCCGCCGCCGCCGAACAATGCGCCCATATTGCGCATCATGCCCTTGCCGCCCAGCTTCTGCATGCGCTTCATCATCGTCTGCATGTCTTGGAACTGCTTCAGCAAACGGTTGACGTCCTGCACGGTGACGCCGGAACCCGCCGCGATGCGCTTGCGGCGCGAGGCGTTGAGGGTGTCGGGCTTCGCGCGTTCGGTCTTGGTCATCGACAGGATGATCGCTTCCTGACGCTTCAACACGTTGTCATCGACATTCGCGTTTTCCATCATGCCCTGCAACTTGCCAGCGCCGGGCATGAAGCTCATCAGGCCGGAAAGGCCGCCCATCTTCTTCATCTGTTTCAGCTGGGTCAGGAAGTCTTCGAGGTCGAAGCTGCCTTTCGCCATTTTCTCGGCGGCTTTTTGGGCGTCTTCGATATTGATGTTCTCTGCGGCTTTCTCGACCAGCGACACGATATCGCCCATGTCCAGAATGCGGCCTGCGACGCGTTTCGCATCGAACGCCTGTAGCGCGTCGACCTGTTCGCCCATACCGATGAACTTGATCGGCTTGCCGGTGACGGAGCGCATGGACAGCGCCGCGCCGCCGCGTGAATCGCCGTCGACGCGGGTCAGTACAATCCCCGTAATGCCGATGCGTTCATTGAAATTCTTGGCCGTGTTGACCGCGTCCTGACCGGTCAGCGCATCGGCGACCAGCAGGATTTCGACGGGCTTCGCAAGATCGCGCACATCCGCCAGTTCCTGCATCAGCGCTTCGTCGATCGACAGGCGGCCGGCGCTGTCGAGGATGATGACGTCATAGCCTTCCAGCTTGCCCATTTCGAGCGCGCGTTTGGTGATCTTTTCAGGCTTGTCGCCCTTAACAATCGGGAGCGAACCTGCGCCGACTTTCTGCGCAAGGATATCGAGCTGTTCCTGCGCGGCCGGGCGGTAAATGTCGAGCGATGCCAACAGCACTTTCTTGCGCTGCTTGTCCTGCAGGAATTTCGCGAGCTTGCCTGCGGTCGTCGTCTTGCCGGACCCCTGCAAACCGGCCATCAGGATGACGGCGGGTGCGGGGACGTTGAAGTTCAGCGCGGAGTCTTCATGGCCGAGCGTTTCGACCAATTGGTCATGGACGATCTTGATGACCTGCTGGCCGGGCTTGACCGAGCGCAGGACTTTTTCGCCGATCGCTTCGGCGCGGACTTTTTCGACGAATTCTTTCGCGACGGGCAGGGCGACGTCGGCTTCCAGCAGGGCGACGCGCACCATCCGCAATGCTTCGTTCACGTCGTCCTCGCGCAGCGTGCCGCGCTTGGTCAACCCGTCGAAGATGCCGCCGAGGCGGCTGGAAAGACTCTCGAACATTAAAAATCCTCAAAACCAATTAACCCCAGTGAGCGTAACTTCGCCGACTGGGGGACGCGGAGCGTTAAAGACCATCCATGAAGAGGGGGATGCCTTGCTCAACAAAACTGAAGGGTTTATAGGGCATTTTACGGCAAAGTGTCAAGAAAAGCGGGCGCTTGCCCAGCCGCGATACCCGCCCCATACCCCATTTTAGGGCCAACCCCCTCATTTTGTTGACATTATGGAATATTCGTCCTAGTCTTTCTGCCAGTCATATAAAAGGATTCTGCCATGGGCAGCAAAGCGATGAACACCAACCTGCTGAATGCCGCCAAGAAAGGCGACACAGATTCGCTCGACGAAATGGCGTCGGAAGGCGCCGATATCGACACGACCGATATCAACGGGCGCACAGGGCTGTGGTTCGCCGCCGCCAATAACGACCGCGATATGGTGCAGATGCTGTTCAAGCATGGCGCCAATGCCAACCAGGAAGACAATGACGGCATCACCCCGCTCATCAAGGCGCTGGAAAGCACCCACTGGAATCTGGCGAAGCAATTGCTGGAGCGCGCCGACATCAATCATCAGGGCGGCGATACGCATTTCACCGCGCTCCATTCCGCCATCAATCTCGACCTGAAGGAAGAGGGCACGCAGCGCGTTGATTTTGTCATGAAGAACGGCGGTAACGCGCGCATCGCGAATTCGCAAGGACTGTCGGGCCTCGACATGGCGCGCACCCATGCGAAAACATGGCCGCATGCGAAAAAAATCGCCGAGCTGATCGAGGAATATAAGGACGGCGCGGAAGCGCGCGAGAAATACCTTGCCGCGAAACTGGACCGCGGCATCGTGCAAGAGATGCGCGGCACTTCCGCAGCCGTCGTCGCGCCGGCGACCGCGCGTTTCAAGAGAATGCAGCCATGACCGACACACCCTTCACGCCGGATGAACTCAACCGCGCATTGCTCCGCGCCGTGCAGGACGGCGATATCGTCGTGTTCAGCGAGGCGCTGGAATCCGGCGCGAATGCCAGCCTGCGCGACGCCGTAACCGGCCGCAGTTTGTTTTTCACTGCCATCGACCATCTGGACGACGGCACCGGCACGCCGCCGCGCGATGGCGCGCACCTGATTATCATCATGGGGCTCATCAACCATGGCGCGGATGTGAACGCGCGCGACAATAACGGCATATCGCCGCTGAATTACACGCTGCAAAAAGAAAACATTCTGGCGGCGACCATCCTGCTGGCGTCGAAAGCCAATCCCGACGAGCATTTCCCGCCGAACGGCGATACGCCATTGCATCTCGCCGTGCGCCTCGCGCTGGCGGGGCAGGGGGTGCGGTTACTGGATAATTTGCTGCTGATGAAGGCCGACCCGACGGTGAAGAACAATGCCGGTGTTTCCGCGCTCGACCTGCTCGGCCAGTTCGCGGCGGGGCCGGAGGATCTTGCCGCCGTGCGCGACAAGCTCGCCCATTCGCCCCACGCCATGGATGCGATGGCGGAACACCGCGATGTCCAGCAGGAACAGCTGCGCCAGCAGGCCAGACGGGGCGGGTTGAAGCTGTGACGGAAAGCCTGCCCATGAATGCCGAGCATAAACGCCTGTTGCGCCTGATACAGGCGCGCAAGGGTCAGCCGGATTTCTTCATCGCGGAGGCCGCACCTGCGCAACTCCAGCCGCTCCTGTCCCAGGTCGACGGGTTATTCGCGCAAAATGCCATCACGCCTGCGCATATCGACCTTGCGAAGGTAGGTGGGGTGGCGAACATGATGGATAAGCTGGAATCTCTCGCGCAGGGCGGTGTTGACGTTGTGCATCTGGTGAATGCCGGCGATTGGCTGCGCGCGCGGGAGCCGTTCAATGACGGCACGGCGCAGCGCGTTGATATCCTCAACATCCAGCGTGAAAACCTGTTCCGTATTCCCGTGAAAACGATGATGTGGCTGGATGCCACGGATATTGGCATGCTGGCATCGACGGCACTGGATTTGTGGTCGTGGCGCTCGGGCGTCTATGACCTGTCAACGCCTGCTGCCCCGTTTGCGCCGAATGCGCCAGCCGCCGCGCCGGCAGGCCCGAAATGACAAGCTGGTGGCATCCCGATATTTTCATGAAAAAGATTCCGCATTTGCAGGAACGCGCCCGCATCTTCGGGCAGGTGCGCGCGTTTTTCAATGCGCGCGGTTATCTTGAAGTTGAAACGCCCGCATTGCAGGTCGCGCCCTGCATGGAGGCGCATATTCAGGGGTTTAAAACTGAATTGGTGAGCGCCGACCGCCAGAGCAAGCGCGAGATGTACCTGCATACCAGCCCCGAATTCGCGATGAAGAAATTACTCGTCGCGGGACTTCCGAAAATCTATCAACTGGCGAAGGTGTTCCGCAACTGCGAAGGCTCGCGCTGGCACAGTCCTGAATTCGCCATGCTGGAATGGTATCAGCTGGGCATGGATTATAAGGATATGATGAGGGAGACGATTGACCTTATCCGCCATATCCTGCGCAAGCCCGTCATGGCGCATAGCCGCGCCTGTGATCCTGCGATGGATTGGGAAAAAATCACGGTCGTCGATGCGCTGCAAAAATATGCGGGCGTCGATATCTCGGCGCATCTGGGGGATCTGACGCATATCCGCGCCGAAGCCGCGCGCATCAACGTCTATGTCTCGCCGCATGACGATTGGGAAAATGCGCTGCTCAAGATATTGATGGAAAAGGTGGAGCCGAATTTGGGCGCGCCCGCCCCCACGATCATTCACGATTATCCCGTGTCGATGGCCGCGCTGTCGCGCCCGAAACCGGAAGACGGACGCTTTGCCGAGCGGTTCGAGGTTTATATCTGCGGCGTTGAAATTGCCAATGCCTTCGGCGAGCTCACGGATGCGAAAGTGCAGCGCGAACTCTTTGTGGCAGATGTCGCGCTCCGCAAGAAAGTCTACGGCGACGATTATCCGGTGGACGAGGAATTTCTGGCCGCGCTGGAACACGGCCTGCCACCCTGCAGCGGCAATGCGCTGGGGCTGGACCGTCTGGTGATGCTGGCGTCGGGGGTCGAGGATATCGACCTTGTGCAAGCTGTTCCGATATAAAAAAAGCCCCTCGGTCACGAGGGACTTTTTTTAGTTCTGCGACAGATTACTTTTCCGTCAGCGTCTTGCCGTCAAAGTTATAGGTGACGGTTTTCTTGACGCTGGGGCAGCAGACGGGGTCGCCTTTGGCGAAGGTCATCTGCTCCACGGTAATGACGCCATCCTTTACTTGCGGCTTTTCGGTCGTGCCGTTGACGGAAAATGTCGCGGCTTCGGTGAAGGCGCCGGTCGTCCCTTTCAGCACGCTGACATTGTCATGCGAATAGGACGCGCCCATCGTCGACCATGTCAGCACAACTTCCTCCGCCCCGTCCTTGTCGAGATCGGCGACGGTATGTCCGATGGCGACCGCTTCCTCGCGGTTCACGGGGTCGGCCTTGGTGCTCAGATATGCGCCAACGGCAGCCTCGACGTCCTTGTCCGACGGGGCGGCGAATGCGGGCGATGCAGCAAGCATCGCGAGGGCAATAAGTGTGAGGAATTTCGTCATATTGAATACCTTTGTGTGAGGATTGTGCAGGTGATACGGATGAAAAAGATTAACCCTGCGTTTAACAAGGGTCAACGTTCTTCGTCTCTGGGGTTTTCCAATGCGTAAGCGGGCAATTCGTATCCAAATTTATTTTTTACCTGAATAAGCAGGTCTTTTACCTGTTCCCTTTTAAAGTCGTTTTTTGACCATAGGAGATAAGCTGCATAAGGCCGCTCCTTCCTTATCAGGCAGGATGCCGTCTTATCCTCCGCGGTAATAACGTCCTGCAGCGTCTGCGGAGACTGAGAGTCTTTTGGCGAACAGGATATTTCAGGAAGGCTAAAGATGAGCCAGATATCACCCGCTTGTTCCAAACCGCATTCTATATTTTTTGATGCGATGTAATTTTCGCCCTGTTTTACGTTTTTGATTGCCTGATCGACATGGAAAACAGTCCGGCGTGTTGTTGCTGACGAGATTTTCTCGGTGACTGTGCCAATGAAAGACACGCTTGCTGTCTCAAGAATTTCTTCATCAAACAGGGCGCCCCGCGGCTGTGGCAAACATGCGTTTACTGGGCTTGAAAACAGTATCATCGCAAGAATAACGGTGAAGATTGTTTTCACAAACGCTTCCTCATATTGGTCGGAAAACTTAGCCGACCTTCAACGCCGCCTGGTTCATGGCATCGGTGAAATCGCGGATCGCGGTCGCGCCGCCGCCCGGGTATTCCCAGATTGAGGTGGAGGCGCAGATGAAATCGGCGCCGGCCTTTATGATGTCGCGGCAATTGCTGGGCTTGATGCCGCCCGCCGCGACGCAGGGCACTTCCATAAGCGTGCTCCACCAGGTCAGGATGTTGGGGGAGACCATGTATTTGGGCGCTGACGCCTCGATCGGGTAATAGGGGGAGCGGGTGGTGAAGAAGGGGCCGAAGCTGACATAGTCCGCCTCGTTCTCCGCCGCTGTCATCGCAAGGTGCTTGCTGTCCATGCAGGTCGCGCCGATGATCTTGTCGGGGCCCAGCAATTTGCGCGCGTCCTTGATGCGCATGTCATAGACGCCCACATGCGCGCCATCGGCATCCATTTCCTTGGCCAGTTCCACGCGGTTGTTGATGATGAAGGCGACACCGTGCTTGTGCGCGATCGGCATCAGCTTTTCGATCGCGCGTCTCCACTGGTCGTCATCGCGGGTTTCAAGGCGCAGCTGCAAGGAGGACACCGGCCCCGCCTCGAACGCGCGCTCCAGCTGCGGCGCGAAAGCCTCCGGCACCAAATTCGGCGGGGTCATGATGTAAAGCTGGCAGCCGGAGGAATCGTTCATTTGATCTTTTGTGATTGCCGGTAAGCGCGGGATGGGAAGCAGCCCCGCCCTTGCGTGACGCAAGGGCGGGGATATCTTTTATCAGACGTCTTTGCCGAGATAGATGTCCATGATCTTGTCGAGCATCGCCATCGCTTCGTCGCGCGGGCGCTGGAAGCAGTTGCGGCCGATGATCGAGCCGTTGCCGCCGCCTTCATAGATCGCGCGGGCATCGTCGTAGACGCCTTCCTGATCTTTGGTCGCGCCGCCCGAGAACACCACAAGGCGGCGTCCGGCGAAGGACGACTGCATGACATGCGCCACGCGCTCGGCCTGCGTGCCGATGGCGATTTTCTGCTCTTCGTACACTTTCTTCGCTTCGGGCAGCTCGAGGTGGTCGGTGGAGAGTTTCACCTTGATGATATGCGCGCCCAGCTGTGCTGCCATATGCGCGCCGTAAGCGATCATATCGATAGCGGTTTCGCCTTCTTTCGAGATTTTCGGGCCGCGCACATAGGACCACATGACGGTCGCGATGCCATAGGATTTTGCTTCTTCCGACAGCGCGCGGATTTCTTCCTGCTGTTCCAGCATGTATTCGGAACCGGGATAGATCGTGAAGCCGATGGCAGAGCAGCCAAGGCGCAGCGCGTCCTTGATCGACGCGTTGACCGACTGGTCTTTCGCCTGAATGAGGCTGTTCGACGAGTTGATTTTCAGGATCAGCGGGATCGCGCCCGCGAAGGTATCCGCGCCCGCTTCAAGCGCGCCAAGCGGCGCTGCATAGGCGTTGCAGCCGGAATCAATTGCCATCTGGTAGTGGTAATGGGGGTCATAGGCGGCGGGGTTCACGCCGAAGCTGCGCGCGGGGCCGTGCTCGAAGCCCTGATCGACGGGCAGGATGACCATCTTGCCGGTGCCGGCCAGCTTGCCGGTCATCAGGATGCGGCTGAGGTTCGCTTTAGTGCCGGGATTGTCGCTCTCGTAGAACGACAGGATTTTCTTCACTTCGGCGGTCAGGCCGCGCGTGTTCGTATTCGTGGCCGGCATTTTCTGGACCTTCTGGCTGACGCTCATTTTTTTTACACCCTTCTTGCGCTGTTTGAAGGGTATTTTAGGGGGGCGGGCGCGTCAAATCAAGCCTTCAAAAGCCCAGCGAAATCAGGCTTATCGGACGTCGATTATGAAGGTTTGTGCGGCCAGCCTCGCCGTGCCGTCGGAAACACGGAAACGGAAGGTGTCGTCGGTCGTGCGCGTGCTGGTATGGACATAGCGCACGCGGCCCGCGTCGATATCGGCCTGGGTGAAGCTGGTGATCGACGTGCCGGGGTTCGTCGTCAGCTCCAGCCTGCCCCGCGCGGGTGCGCGGCTGATGGTATAGGTCAGGTTCGCTGCGCTGTTGTCAACATCTGTTGCGCGCAGTTGCGACGAGGTGATGATGGTCGATGTGCGGCGCGTGACCGCTGTACCGGTATTGGTCACCTGCACCGGCGCGTCGTTCACCGGCGTTACGTTGAAGCTGAAAGTGTTATTGGCAACCGTTGCCTGCCCGTCACTCAGCGAGAAGCCGA
The DNA here is from genome assembly GCA_029266795.1 of Alphaproteobacteria bacterium. GTDB lineage: Bacteria > Pseudomonadota > Alphaproteobacteria > Micavibrionales > UBA2020 > JAPWJZ01. The sequence continues at coordinate 8,575 of JAQSWE010000060.1, forward strand.
AAGTGGATGTCGAACCCTCGGCCCCGTTATGCACGAAACGCACGCGGCCCGCGGCCAGATCGTCCTGCGTGAAACTGGTGATGGCGACGCCGGCATTCGTCGTGTTTTCCAGCCGCCCATTTGTGGGGGCAGTGGTGACGGTATAGACCAGGCTGCTGCTCGCGCTGTCGGGGTCGGTGGCGCGCAGGTTTGATGTCGTGATGACACGCGATCCGCCTTCGGCCACCGTCGCGCCGGTATTGACGATAGTGGGCGCGTCATTGACGGGGGTGACAGCGATGTTGACGGTTGTGGCGGCGGAGGTTGCCGATCCGTCGCTGATACGGAAGGTGAAGCTATCTGAAGTGTTTTCGGAGCCGTCATTCACGTAGCGCACACGGCCTGCCTGCAGGTCGGATTGCGTGAAACTGGTGACTGCGCTGCCGTCGATTTCAAGGCGTCCGTTGGCGGGGCCGCTGGTGACGTCGAACACCGTCGTATCGGAAAGCCCGTCGGGGTCGATAGCCGACAGTTGCGCTGCCGTTATGGCTGTGCTGCCGCCTTCATCGACGGTAATGCCGGTATTGATCGATGCTGCAGGCGTGTCGTTGACGGGGGAAATGGAAATGGCGAAAGAACCGGTTCGTTCCGACGTGCCGTCCGATACGGTGAATTTAAAACTGTCGGTCGTGAATTCCGACCCATCGCTGACATAGCGGATGCGGCCGATATCAAGGTCGCGCTGGGTGAATGTCGTCACCGCCTCGCCGGGTTTGGATACAAGTTCCAGCTGGCCATGGCGCGGGCCGTCGTCATCGACGGTAAACACGATATCCTGCGGGCGGGTATCGGCATCGCCCGCGCGCAGGCGGCTGCTGTTCAATATCGTGCTGCCGCCCTCAGCGACCAGCAAACCCGCATTGCGTGTGATGGCAGGCACGGCGGGTGTTGAAGCTGTATCATCGGCGGGTGCTTGTGACGGCGGGGCGGATGCCGCGGGCGGTTTCAACAATTCCTTGAGCCGCAATTCCGCCCCTGTTTCGCGCCGCGCGAAGATGTCCTGCGCTTGCACATTCGCGCTGTCATTTGCCGTGCGCAGCCCGGTGGTGGATTTCAGGTTGTTCTTCAGGCTTGTGGCGCTGTTGTTCTGCTGCATCTGCGCGGTCAGGAAACTGTCGAGCCGCGCGATCAGGCTGTTGGTGGATGCGGGCGAAAATAGCCGCGCCACCGCTTCGCGCTGCGGGTTGCGCGTCAAGGCATCTGCACCCAGTTCGATCAGGGACGGCGCAAGTTTCTTCGTTTGCGTCGCAGCGATCCTGTTCGCAACGGGCGTCAGAAAAAAATTCGTAATGATGTCGGCCATTATCCCCGGACACCCTCTCCTACATATTCTATTTTAACATAAAGTTGCGGGGCGCGGGCGTGAGGGCCGGAATCTCAAGGATTTTGAAGTAAATGGGCGCTGGTGTACCGCGAACCACGCAAGGAAAAACCCCCGGCCTTGCGGCGCGGGGGCTTTGTACCTGAGTCGTTTTTGGGGAAGCTTATGACAGCTTCGCCATCGCAACCGCGGTGTCCGACATGCGGTTCGAGAAACCCCATTCGTTGTCGTACCACATCAGCACGCGCACGAAGGTACCGTCGATGACTTTCGTTTCCTTCAGCGCGAAGATCGAGCTGTGCGGATCGTGGTTGAAGTCGGAAGAGACGAGCGGTTCGGTGTAAGTGCCGAGGATGCCTTTCAGCGGCCCGCTGGCGGCTGCGTCCGAAATCGCCTTGTTGATTTCATCGACCGAGGTTTCGCGGTTCGCGGTGAATTTGAAATCGACGACCGAAACGTTCGGCGTCGGCACGCGGAGCGATGTGCCGTCCAGCTTGCCCTTCAGGTCCGGCAGCACGAGACCGACCGCTTTCGCGGCGCCCGTCGAGGTCGGGATGATGTTGATGGCAGCTGCGCGCGCGCGGTGCAGGTCTTTATGCATCGTGTCGACGGTGTTCTGGTCGCCGGTATAGCTGTGGATGGTCGTCATGAAACCGTGCTTGATGCCGACCGCTTTGTGCAGCACATAGGCGACGGGGGCAAGGCAGTTGGTGGTGCAGGACGCGTTCGACACGACGACATGGCTCGCCTGCAGCTTGTCATGGTTCACGCCGTAGACAACCGTGATGTCTTCATCGGTCGCGGGGGAGGAGATGAGGACTTTTTTCGCGCCCGCGGTGATGTGCTTCATCGCGTCTTCTTTTTTCGTGAAGA
>JAQSWE010000289.1 GCA_029266795.1 Alphaproteobacteria bacterium
AGGAATACAAATTCGAGATCGACCCCTTCCGCAAAAAATGCCTGCTGAACGGCCTCGACGATATCGGCCTGACGCTGGAAAAAGAAACGACGATTTCGACGTTTGAAGACGCACAGAAGAAAACCCAACCCTGGCTCTACGGCTGATAAAACAGCCGCATTTTTAACATGCATGCAAAACAGCCGATCTTCCCGCTTGCCACGGCGCTTCGCGCGGGGCTGAAGGGCTATTCCGCGAAAACTTTCCGCGCGGATTTCACGGCGGGGCTGATCGTCTCGCTGGTCGCGCTGCCGCTGTCGATGGCGCTGGCGATTGCCGTCGGGCTGCCGCCTCAGCACGGCCTTTACACGGCAATCGTCGCCGGCATCGTCGCCGCTGTATTGGGCGGATCGCCGACGCAGGTGAGCGGCCCCACCGCCGCCTTCGTAGTCATCGTCGCGCCCATCGTGACGCAATACGGGCTGCATGGCATCATCTGGTGCCAGATACTGGCAGGGATATTCCTTATCCTGATGGGCGTCGCGCGCGCGGGAAAACTCATCCATTTCGTGCCTTATCCCGTCACCACGGGCTTCACGGCAGGCATCGCCGTCACGATTGCGACGCTGGCGCTGAATGATTTTCTGGGGCTTGGCATCGCGAAACTGTCCGGCCACTACGTCGAAAAGGCCGCCACGATCTGGCACGCCCTGCCCGGCTTCACGCCGCAGGAAGCCTTGATCGGTTTTGCCACCATCATCACCATCTTCGCGCTGCCGAAAATCACCACGCGCATTCCGGGACCCGTCGGCGGCATCCTGCTCGGCACGGCGATTTCATTCGTGCTGGTGAAAATGGGCTATAGCGTCGATACGCTCAACACGCGGTTTTCTTATGTTTCACCCGATGGCGCGACGCTACCGGGCATTCCGCCCTATGCGCCGTCCTTCAGCCTGCCGGGGTCGAGCGAGTTATTCGCCATTCCGGATTTTAAGGAATTGCAGACGCTGCTGATGCCCGCGCTGGTGATCGCCGCGCTCGGCGCGCTTGAATCGCTGCTCTCCGCCACCGTCGCCGACAGCATGGCGCGCACGCGGCATGACCCGAATGCGGAACTGAATGGCATCGGTATCGCGAATATATTCTCGGGATTAGCTTCCGGCATTCCCGCAACCGGCGCGCTCGCCCGCACCGCCGCCAATATCCATGCGGGCGCGAAGACGCCGATTGCCGCGATTATCCATGCGCTGCTGATCCTGTTCTATACCGTCACGCTGGCCGCCTATATCAGCTATATCCCGATGGCGGCGCTCGCGGCGCTGTTGCTGTCGGTTGCATGGCGCATGTCGCATGTGCACCAGTTCGTCCGTATCCTGCAGCTGGCGCCGCGCAGCGACGTAATCGTGCTGCTGACCTGTTTTGTCCTGACCGTGCTGATCGACATGGTGGCGGGCGTTTCGGTCGGCATGGTGATGGCGTCACTGCTGTTCATGACGCGCGTGGCAGATGCGACGCAGCTGCATGTCAGCCATTCCGGCAAGGCGGATACGGCGCATGGCGAACTGCCAGCGGGTGTGATGGTGTACCGCATCGAAGGCCCGCTGTTTTTCGGGTCGGTCGACAAGATGATCGCAGGCGCAGACCTGATATCGCCCGATATCCACAAACTGGTGATCGACCTGACGCATGTGCCGATGATCGACATGACGGGCATGATGGGCATGAAAACCTTCCTTGAATCCGTCGCGCGCGAGTCCCGCGAAGTCGTCATTTGCGGCCATGAAAGCGTAACAGGACGAATCCGCCGCAAGATCGCGGGGGCACCCTATACCGCGCATGTGCATATGGATGAGACAGTAACAGCGGCGCTGAAATCACTGAAAACAGGCGTTTTTAAATCGTAACCGCGAAAAAATTGAACATCGACGCCCGACCTGATAATTTAAATCGTTCCAGAAAATTTAGGAGATTCTCATGACCGGCACCAAGCAAATCGTGACCCTGCCCGGCGACGGCCTTGGCCCCGAAGTGATGGCGGAGGCGCTGAAAGTGCTCGGCTGGTTCAACCAGCATTTCGGCACGAAACTGGAAACATCCGAAGGCGACCTTGGCGGCTGTTCGATCGACAAGCACGGCGTGCCGCTGTCGGATGCGACGCTGGAGAAATGCCGCAAGGCGGATGCCGTGCTGCTCGCCGCCGTCGGCGGCCCGAAATGGGACAAGGTCGATTACGCCATCCGTCCCGAAGCTGGTTTGCTGAAACTGCGGAAAGAACTGGAACTCTTCGCCAACCTGCGCCCCGCGAAAGTGTTCGATGCGCTGGTCGATGCGTCCACATTGAAGGCATCGGTCGTCAAAGGCCTTGATATCATGATCGTGCGCGAATTGACCGGCGGCGTTTATTTCGGCGAACCGCGCGGCATCACCACCCTGCCCGACGGCCAGCGCCGCGGCGTAAATACGCAAGTCTATACAACCAACGAAATCATCCGCGTCGCGCGCGTGGCCTTCGAACTGGCCCGCAAGCGCGGCAACAAGGTCTGCTCCGCCGAAAAAGCCAATGTCATGGAATCCGGCAAGCTGTGGCGCGAGGAAGTGACCAAGCTGCATGAAGCGGAATACAAAGACGTCCAACTGTCCCACATGTACGCCGACAACTGCGCGATGCAGTTGCTGCGCAACCCCGCACAGTTCGACGTGATCGTGACCGACAACCTGTTCGGCGATATCCTGTCGGACGAGGCGGCGATGCTGACCGGTTCGCTCGGCATGCTGCCTTCCGCATCATTGGGTGCAGTGAAAGCCGACGGCAAGCGCGCCGCGCTGTATGAACCTATCCACGGCTCCGCCCCCGATATCGCGGGCAAAGGCATCGCCAACCCGCTCGCGACCATCCTCTCGGTCGCCATGATGTTCCGCTATTCCTTCGATATGCAGAAGGAAGCGCAGCTGCTGGAAGATTCCATCGAGGCCGTACTCGCAAAAGGCTACCGCACCGCCGATATCATGAGCGACGGCGCGAAAAAACTCTCGACCTCCGATATGGGTGCCGCGCTGCAGATCGCAGCCGATGATGCGCAGCTGGAAAAATTCGGCATCAAGAAAGGCCTGACCAACCTTGTCAGCGCGGAAACAGCAAAAGACATCGCCGACAACCTCTCCCCCGCCCGCACCCCCGGCGGGCCCGGCACAAATGTCACGGCGGGCGTTGCCCTGCGTGGCGGCAGCGCCGCGCTGATTGGCAAGATTGCGAATGATGAAAACGGCAGCTTCCTGAATGCGCGCCTGAACGGCCACGGTATCGATTTCACGCCTGTTTTGTCATCCAACCCCGCAACCGGCACCACCGCCGTGCTGGCATTGACCACGCCCGACCGCGAGCGCAGCTTCGCCTTCGCAGCTGGTGCGAGCATGGAACTCACATCCGATGATGTGGATGCTAACCTGATCAAACAGGCGAAAATCACTTATCTCGACAGCTACCTGTGGCTGACCGAAAACGGGCGCGAAGCTGTCCACCATGCCGCCGACATTGCGAAGCAATCCGGCAGCAAAGTCGTCGTCGCGCTCAACGATGCACATGTGGTCGCGCAGAATCAGCCCGCATTTCTCGCGCTTGCAAAATCCCATGCCGATATACTCGTCGGCGATCGCGGCGAATTCATGGCGCTGTTTGCAACCTCCACGCTGGAAGACACAATTGCCAAAGTGCAGGCACTGGGCGTCACCGCATCGATCACGGCGGGCGCTTCGGGCGCATATGTCATCGACAATGCGGGCGTCACGCATGTGCCGGCGAAGCTGCTCGACAAATCGAAGATCGTCGACACCAACGGCGCAGGGGACCAGTTCGCCGCGGGATTCCTTTATGGCCTCGCGCAGGGAAAATCAGCCGCCGGGGCCGGCGCGATCGGCGCGGAATGGGCGTCCGACATCATCCAGCATTTCGGGGCGGAGCCGAAGGTCGGCCGCAACGCTCCAGCCACTATCCAGAATAAGCCGGATG
>JAQSWE010000061.1 GCA_029266795.1 Alphaproteobacteria bacterium
TGCCCGGCATCGGCGACGCCGGCGACCGGATTTTCGGCACCAAATAATGCCGCAGCTGCCACGGCTGAAAAACCTCCGCGCGGTCATTTTCGACCGCGACGGGACCCTGAATGCGTCGGGGCCGGAAAGCAATGGCGGGTATATCCTTGAGCCTGCGCAGCTTGCTTATCTTCCGGGTGTCGAGGCCGTCCTGAAAGACCTGCATGAACGCGGCGTTCTGCTGTTTGTCTTTACCCAGCAGAATTGCGTGGCCAAGGGCTTGATCGACGAGCGGGGCATCGATGCGCTGCATGACATCATGCAGACGCAGATTGCCCCCGCCGCTTACAAAGGGTTCTATTTCAACACGCAATCCTCCGCGCAACCCGACTGGAGCAAGCCGGGGCCGGGAATGCTCAATGCCATACTTGCCACGCATCCGGAACTGAACGCATCCAACTGCCTTGTCGTCGGCGATGCCGTGCGCGATGCAGAATCCGCTGCTGCTGCAGGGCTGCCTTTTGCTTTTGTCGCCAGCGACCAGAAGGACAAGACGGCGGAGGCGCGGAAAGCCGGGCTGCCCTTCTACGACAACCTTGCCACGCTGTTCGATGCGATTGACGCGCCTGTACCTTATGCGGCGTACGAGATTGATAAATCTTCGCGCGAGATGCTGCTGGAGGCTTTCCCGCCGCGCCATGCCGATGTCATCGCGCATCACATCACGGATAAATACGGTGCGACCGAAGCCGATATGCCGCCGATGCCCGCCGAGGTGCGCGTGACAGGCCATCACGACAACGGCGCGCTACAGGTGCTGGTCGTAGAGGTCGATGGCCGGCGTCATCAGGTCGCGCGAGAGGATGAGACACCCCGCTGGTATCACATCACGCTGTCGATTGACCGCGCGCAGGGCGTCGCGCCGAAAAATTCGAATGACCTGCTGCAGGCGATTACGGCGGAGAAGGGCGTGAGCGGGCTCGATAACCTGCCCGAACCGATTCAAATTTCCGTCCTGCCGCGATTGCTGCTCGACGAATCCTGAAAATGCCAGCTCATTGAAAACATTGCCGAATACCGTAATATTTTGACGGGCAGGATGTGGTACTATAGTATGTAGAGCATCAGCAACAACACAGCAGGTAATGATGTTCGATAACCTCCGGAATAAGTGGCGCATGGACCGCGAACGCGAAGAACGCAAACAGGCGGTTTACGACACGATCAAATCCGGCAGCGAACAACAGGTAAAGGATGCGGTCTCCGCCTTATATACGAAGGACATGGATGACAGCGACAAGGGCTGGGCAATCAAGCTTGCCATCGACCGCCAGAACGTCGATGTCTTTCGCACACTGATGGCCGTTATCAACAATCCCAACCAGCTGGTGACCTATACCGCCAACAGTTATAGCTATAAATTTTCACCCATCGACTATGCGCTGAACGAACGCCGCACGCATGATATCGCGCTGTTCCTTGCGACCGACCCGCGCACGGAGATCGAGGGCAGGATGCTGGATGACGCGAAGAAAAACGGCATGCAGGGCGTCGCGTCGATGCTGGCCAAGCGCATCGCGGAAATGCGGCGCGACGAAGCGGACAAGCTGGACCGTGAAGCTGCGGGCGTGAAACCGGTCGCAGTGACAGCACCCGCAGAGCCCGTCAATGACAGCAACCTGAATCCCGGGGAAAGCTGGGCGCTGATGTCGAAAACCAGCATCGCGCATGTGACGTCATCGGAAGCCATCGGCCGCAAGCTGACCGAAATCTTCAATTTCGAAAGCCGCGAACGCGTGCTGATCACCGAAAACCTGAAGACCGGCGCGGAAAACATGGGCAAGCCGGAAGCGTTTGACACGCTGACCGAAGGCAGCATCAAGGCAGCCGAAGCCATGCTCAGGCAATTGAACGCCGAGGCGGGACGGAAGACGTTTACGCTGTAACGCTTAGTCGCGTTCGTTCAGCCATTTGCCGATCGACGGCGGCACGAGAGCCTGTGCGGAGCCGGAGACGTAAATGCCGATATGGCCGCCTTTGAACGAGACTTCCTGATAATCGGTCGAGCCGACTGCCTTGCCCATCGGCTTCGACGCCGAGGGGGGCACGAGGTGGTCGTCGAGCGCATAGACGTTCAGGACGGGGCAGGTGATGTTTTTCAGGTCGACAATCTCGCCGCCCAGATCGATGCCGCCCCTCAGCAGCTTGTTGTCCTGATAGCAGTCTTTCACGAACTGGCGGTAGCATTCGCCGGCCTGGTCGGGGCTGTCGAAAATCCATTTTTCCATCGTCATGAAGTTGCAGACGGATTTCGGATTGTCGAGGATATCGACCATGTCGATGTATTTCTGCGCGATCAGGCGGTAGGGCTTGAGGTTCAGGAACGTCCAGTTCATCAGGTCGCCGGGGATGTTGCCCATGCTGTCGACCAGCAGATCGACGTCGATGTGGCGGATCCACTGGCCCAGCATGTTGTCGGGCGTGTGGAAATCGACCGGCGTCACCATGGTAACGAGGTTCTTCACCTTGTCCTGATGCAGTGAGGTGTAGCAGAGCGAGAACGCGCCGCCCTGGCAGATGCCGAGCAGGTTCACTTGTTCCGAGCCCGCATGTTCGCAAACCGCATCGACGCAACGGTCGAGATAGCCGTTGATGTAATCATCCATGGTCAGGAAGCGGTCGGAACGGTCGGGATAGCCCCAATCGATCAGGTAGACATCCAAACCCTGTTCCATCAGCCCGCGCACGGTCGAGCGGTTTTCCTGCAGATCGGTCATGTAGGGGCGGTTGACGAGCGCGTAGGAAATCAGCATCGGCGTCTTGTTGGTCGCCGCTTTGCCGTTCGGGTTTTTATAGTGGTACAGCGTCACCTTGTCTTCGGTGTAAATCGCTTCTTTTTCGGTCACGCCGGCGGGCAGGTCGCCCACGGCGCGCAGGTTTTTCATGCCTTCACCCAGCTTGCGGTTGAAGTTGGTGATTTCCTGGATGATCTGGTCGGGCTTCAGTTGAATGGCGGACATGATTACTTGCCTCCCTTTTTAGCGGGTTTCTTGGCTTGGCTGGGTGCGCCGGCCGCTTTCGATTTCGGCTTCTTCACGCCGCGGATTTCGTCGACGATCTTGCGCAGCTCGATGTTGTCGCGGCGCAGCGCGTGCAGGCGCTGGTGCAGGCTGTCAACTTCGGAACGGGTCGGCAGGTTGAACTGGTCGGCGATATCATCGGTCAGCGTGTTCAGCTGGCCCTTGAACGCCATCAGTGCGTTCACGACTTCGCCATACAGCTTCGTGTATTCGTCCGAGGTCGCGTAACGGGCATAAACGTCTTCGCAGACATCGACCCATTTCGCGTAGATTTCTTTCAGCGAGGTCAGGGGCGCGTCGCCTTCGGGCGGGTTCGCCACATATTCCTGGAATTTCTGCACCGCCTCGATGCCGACCTGCGCCATGCCGGCGTTGTATTTGCGGGTCTGCTGTTCGAATTCTGCATACAGTTTGTACAGCAGGTTCCACGCATCCTGCTTCTCGCGCGTATAGCCGATGCCGGGCAGCGACGCGTAGAAACCGAAGGGGTCGAAGTTCTGGAAGCTACCAGCACCCTGCACATTGTTCCACGGCTGTGCCGAGGTCCATGCAGCGGGATTGAAGCCCTGACCGCCGAAGGGGTTGCCGCCGCCGAAGCCTTGGCCAAACTGGCCGAACGGGCCGCCGCTGTTAAACGCCGATGCCCAGGCGTTGCCGCCCTTGGCGAAGCTGTCCGTCATGCCCTTCCACGCGTTGGCGGGATCATAGGGCTGGGTGTTGGTTTGCAGCATGCCGAGGAAGAAGGTTTGCAGACCTTTCAGCCAGTCGCTGGTCATGTCGCCCACCGGCTTGTTCTGGCCCGACCATTGCGCGAATTGCTGCTGCATGTCGAGGAACTGCTTGCCAGCTTGCGTGAAGAACTGCTGGTACTGGTTGGCGCCGGGCAGGGAGGGGGAGAGGTTTTTCTGCCATTCCTGGAAGAAGCCCGCCCACTGGCCTTGCGCATCGGTTGCGCTCTTGACCTGCTGGTCGAAAAACGCGCGCTGGTTCTGGAACCAGCTGTCCCAGTTTTGCGTGTTTGCTTCTTTCGGTGCTTCGCCCGATTTATTGCTGGTTGTGTCGGTCGAGGATTGCGCGGATTTGGTGGCGGCCATGAGTGTAATCTCCGGTTTGATGCCCAATAAAAATGATCTGGTATCTGATTATATCATAACATGGTGCGCCGCAACAAAAATCAAGGGGCTGCCTTCGGGAAACCGCGTTTTCATTGGCGAATTCGCTTGCCCGTCTGCAGCAAAAAAGTTATGTTATATCCGCTGCCGAAGGACCAAACCGGGCCGTTATTTTGCGGCCCGCGGGCTTTCAGGCAATGAGAGGTTGCTATTGCCGTTTTAATTTCTTAATTTCAGGGAGCCTTAAACCTATGACCCCGGCCAACGTCATGAAACAAGAATCTGCCCAAAAATCAGTTCAAAATGATACCCCGCCCCATGCGGTGGCTGTCCCTCGCATCTGCCTCGTCACGGGCGGCACGGGCGGCATCGGCAGCGTGATCTGCCAGCGCCTCGCCAAGGCCGGCCATGTGGTCGCCACCACCTACCGGAACGAGGAAAAGGCCAAGGCTTGGAAGGCCGACATGGCCAAAGAAGGCTACACCTTCCACATTTACAAGTGCGACGTGGCGAATTTCGAAGATACCGGTAAATGCATCAAGGCGATCGTGGCCGATCTCGGCCCCATCACGGTGCTGGTTAACAATGCGGGCATCACCCGCGATAGCACGCTCCGCAAAATGACCATCGACCAGTGGCGCGACGTGATTTCCAACGATTTGGACAGCGTTTTCAACGTGACCCGCCCCGTGCTGGATTACATGCTGGAAAGCAATTTCGGCCGCATCATCAACATCTCCTCGATCAACGGCCAAAAGGGCCAGTTCGGCCAAGCCAACTATGCAGCGGCCAAGGCCGGCATGCACGGCTTCACCAAGGCGCTGGCGCAGGAAGTGGCTAAAAAAGGCATCACCGTCAACACGATCTCGCCCGGTTATATCGACACCGACATGATCCAGGCGGTTCCCGAAAACGTGCGCCAGAGCATCGTGGCGCAGATCCCCGTCGGCCGCTTCGGCAAGCCCGAAGACGTGGCGCATGTGGTGTCGTTCCTGATGCAAGACGAGTCCGGTTTCATCACCGGCGCAAACCTGGCCACCAATGGCGGCCATTTTATGGATTAATGAGTAAGAAGTAGAGGGACGGTACATATGCGGGTCATCAAGAAATATCCTAATCGCCGTCTCTACGACACCGAGAAAAGCTCGTATATTACGCTTGCCGAAGTGCACAAGATCATCAAGTCCGGCAAGGATTTCAAGGTCGTCGATGCCGACAGCGGCGAAGACATTACCCGCTCGATCCTCGTGCAGATCATCATCGATCAGGAAAACGGCGAGACCCCGATTTTCACGACCGATATGCTGACGAAGTTCATCCGCTTCTACGACGACGCGGCGCAGAACCTGTTCGGCGAATTCCTCGAAAAAAACATGCAGATGTTCACCGAGCAGCAGAAGAAGTTTCAGGAGCAAATGGTCGGCGGCATCATCGACAACCCCGTCACCCGCATCGTGCAGGAAACGACCGAACGCAACCTGATGTTCTGGCAGGATATGCAGCAAAAATTCCTCGACATCGCAACGGCCGGCATCCGCAACCCCGCCCCGCCCGCGACGGAAGACGACGAGCCGAAGTCCAAGAAGAAGCGTAAGTAATCATTCATTTAAGTCACGTTTTCAGAACGTGCTTGACGAATCTCTAACATTTCCATTATTCTAGAACTATGGACATACAGGAAGCCCTTATCGCCTTTGACGCGCTCTCGCAGGAAACCCGGTTGAAGGTTTTCCGGCTGCTGGTGGAGCATGGCACGGCGGGCGCACCGGCGGGCAAGCTTAGCGATGCGCTGGGCATTCCCGCCAATACATTGTCGTTCCACCTGTCGCATATGACGCATGCGGGGCTGGTGCAGTCGAAGCGGGAGGGGCGGTCGATCATCTACAGCGCGAATTTCCCGTTCTTTACGGGCCTGATCCGTTTCATGGTCAAGGACTGCTGCAGCGTCGAATTCGCCAGCATCCGCGACGATAAAAACACGGGCTGCAGCGTGATCGAACTGGCGGATTGCTGCCCAGCTCCCCAAACAAAACAAAAAGGAAAAAAATCATGAAACGCCTTCATATCCATGTCGGGGTCGAAGACCTTGCGCATTCCATCCGTTTTTATTCCGCGCTGTTCGGTGCGGAACCCGTCAAGACCAAGCCCGACTACGCGAAATGGATGCTGGAAAGCCCGCATGTCAATTTCGCCATTTCCACCCGCGCGGGCGAAACCGGCGTCAACCACCTTGGCATTCAGGTCGATGATGAATCCGAACTGGCCGAGCTGCGCGACCGCCTGAAAAAGGCCGATATGGATGTGCAGGACGAAGGCCAAACCGTCTGCTGCTACGCGAAATCCGAAAAATCATGGGTACACGACCCTGCGGGCATCCCGTGGGAAGCCTATCGCACGATGGAAGATGCCGAGATTTTCAAGACAGAAAAGCCTGCATCCGCGCAAGCATCCAGTTGCTGTGCGCCTGCTGAAAAATCCACTTCGGGCGGCTGCTGCGGATAATGACGGAGCATTTGAAAATCCTGATCCTTTGCACCGGAAATTCTTGCCGCTCGATCATGGCAGAGGCGGCGCTGAATCATCTGGGGCAGGGGCGCATTGACGCGTACAGCGCGGGCAGCAATCCTACGGGCTACGTGCATCCCAAAAGCCTTGAACTGCTCAAATCGAAAGGCATCGCAACCAACGGTTTTCGCAGCAAATCATGGGATGAATTCGCAGGCACGACATTCGATGCCGTCATCACAGTCTGCGACAATGCGGCAGGTGAAGCATGCCCCGTCTTCATGGGCGCGCCCGTCAAGGCTCATTGGGGCGTTGCCGATCCTGCCCATGCGACCGGCACCGATGCCGACATCATGGCGGCGTTTGAAGCGGCCTATCAAACGCTGGAAGCGCGGATCAAGGCGCTGCTGGCTTTGCCGCAAGGGCTGGAGAAAAAAGACTTCGCCGCCGCCCTGCGGCATATCGGCGAGACTGTCTCGTGAACTTGCCGCGCCGCCTGACCGCTGAATTCCTCGGCACGGCTTTCCTGCTGATGACCGTGATCGGTTCCGGCATCATGGGGGAGCGGCTGGCCCAAGGAAATGACGCGATTGCCTTGCTGGCGAATAGCATCGCCACCGGCTGCGCGCTTTATGCCCTGATCCTGATTTTTGGCCCTGTATCGGGCGCGCATTTCAATCCGGCAGTGACGCTTTGCATGGCGCTGGAAAGACGCATCCTGAAAATCCATGCCGCCGCCTATACCGCCGTGCAGGTCATCGCGGCATTCGCGGGCGTCGCGCTGGCGCACCTGATGTTCGGCGAAGCGCTGTTCACCGCATCCGTCAAAATCCGCACGGGCAGCGGGCAATGGCTGAGCGAATGTATCGCCACCTTCGGCCTCCTGACGGTAATCTGGGGGTGTGTCCGGCAGAACATTCACGCTGTGCCGGCGGCGGTTGCCTGCTATATCACGGCGGCTTATTGGTTTACGTCATCCACATCTTTCGCCAATCCCGCTGTCACGCTGGCGCGGTCATTCAGCAACAGCTTTGCAGGGATACGACCGGAAGATGCTGCCGGATTTATTACGGCACAGCTGGCGGGCGCCGTTGCCGCCACGCTGGTCGCACGTTACTGGGCAGACTCGTCTACTGGAAATCAATCGTAACGCGTCGGTTCTGCTGTTCGGGCTGGCCGTCAGGCGTATTCACAGCCGGGCGGTGTTCGCCGAAGGATTGCTCTTTGACCACCTGATTGGCAACGCCGGCAGCGGTGAGTGCGTCGCTGACTGCATCGGTCCGGCGGGCGGAGAGCGCGTCGTTATAATCATCAGGACCAGCTTTATCCGCATGGCCGGAGACGGTCACCATGCTGGGCTTGCGGGAGGTGATTTCGGTCACGGCCTCCGACAGCGTCTGGGCGGCGTCGCTGCGGATGTTCGATTTATCGAAGTCGAAATAGAGGGTATAGCTGCGGGGCGCGGGCGGCGGCGGTTCGGCCGCGACGGCTGCGGGTGCAACCACCTCGGTTACGGCTTCGGCGACGGCCACCCGCTCCAGATCGCAGCCGCGCTGGATAAAGCCCTCAGGCGGGGCCACGTATTTTTGGCAGTTTTCCCGGTGTTCGTATTCGAAGTAACGCGCCCAGTGGCGGCGGTCGCGGTTGAATTCTTCCTGCGTCAGGCCCAGATAGGCAATCGACCCCACTTCGGCCTGCTGTGCCTGAACGGCCTTCGGCATATAAAAGGCGGATGCGGTGATAGCGGCGGCTGCGACGGTGAGGGTCAGGAACTTGGCAGGCATGGGGCGGTCTCCCAATATGTTGAATACTCTCGCATCCCAACGTCAGATGCTGGCCAGATGTTCCGCGGGGAGGCGGATGGATTACCCATTATACCGCCATAAGATTAACAAATTGAAAACATTGAATTTATTGGGAAGAGTTGACAAAAATGCCCAAAATCCTATATGTTGCATAGCAGCAATGGTGCGGTGCAGCATTGTGATTCTTTAGGATATTTAGGACTGGCTACAATCAACACAACAACCATTAGGAGCTATCACCATGAACAACGAAATCTTCGAAACCCTGAACAAACTCACCCAGCAGACCCTCGCGAACTGGCAGAAACTCGGCGAAACCAACCTGAAAATCAGCGAAAAACTGCTCTCCGAGCAAGTTGAACTGACGGCTGCCCTGGTCGAAGCGACCACCACCCAGGCTGAAGCTGCTGCAAAAACCAAAGACGTGAAAGAACTGGCTTCCCTGCAGGCTGAACTCGCTCAGGAAACCGGCAAACTGCTGCTCGACAGCGCACGTTCGGCTGCTGACATCATCGCTGAAGCTGGCAAGACCTACAACCAGCTGTTCGAAACCACCTTGAAAGCGTCGACCGACTACGGTCAAAAAGCCGCTTCCAAAGCGAAAAAAGCAGCGTAATATAAGCGCCAGCTTTTAACTCTTTCAGTCGGGATGCAGAGATATGACGAATAGCGCAACTGCAAAAAAGGTAGCCCTCGTGACGGGCGGCGTTGGTGGCATCGGATCGGCAATTTGCCGTGAACTTGCCCTCCAGGGTCAGCAGGTCATCGCGGGCTACCACCCGGCGGAAGAAAAAACGGCACAGGCGCGTCTTGCTGAATGGAAGCAGGAAGGCCTCTCCATCGACATCGCCTCCAGCGATGTCGCGAATTTTGAATCCTGCGCCGCTTCGGCAAAAGAAATCACCGCGAAATACGGCAAGGTGGACGTGCTCGTCAACTGCGCCGGCATTACGCGCGACAAGACGCTGCGCAAGATGCTCCCCGAAGACTGGCAGGCCGTCCTCGATGTCGACCTGAACAGCCTCTTCAACGTGACCAAGCAATATATCGACGGCATGACGGATCGCGGCTATGGCCGTATCGTCAACATCTCGTCGGTCAACGGCAAAAAAGGCCAGTTCGGCCAAACCAATTACTCGGCGGCGAAGGCTGGCGTGCATGGCTTCACCATGGCGCTCGCGCAGGAAGTTGCGCGCAAGGGCATCACCGTCAATTCTGTCTCTCCCGGTTATGTCGAAACCGCGATGACGAAAGCCATCCCCGCCGACATCTCCGCCGCCATCGTGGCGCAAATCCCGCTCGCCCGCATGGCGCAGCCCGACGAAATCGCCTATGTCGTCAGCTTCCTGTGCAACGACCGCGCAGGCTATGTGACCGGCACGAACATCTCCGTCAACGGCGGCCTGTTCATCTCGTTCTGATCATTATCCCGAACCGCAACATAACGGTGTGCGCTCCATGAAAATCTGGGTCGATGCCGATGCCTGCCCGAAAGTCATTCGCGAGATCGTGATCCGCGCCGCGGAGCGCACCGGTTTGCCAACCGCCTTCGTCACCAATCAGGCCCTGCGCCTCAACGTCGCGCCGCATATCACCCTGATGCAGGTGCCGGACGGCCCTGATGTCGCCGATGGGCGTATTGTCGAGCTGTGCGAAGCGGGCGACCTCGTCATCACCGCCGATATTCCCTTCGCCGCCAAGGTTGTGGAGAAGGGCGCAACCGCCCTCGACCCTTCCGGCCGCCTTTACACCACGGAAAACATCAAACAGATTTTGAACATGCGCGACTTCATGGATTCCATGCGCGGCAGCGCGGTGCTTCTGGAACAGGGCGGCGGTGGCGGTCCGGGCTTCGGCCCCAAGGAACGTCAGGAATTTTCCAACCAGCTGGACAAGTTTTTGGCGAAGGCGAAGAAGGCCTGATTACTGGCCGTTCGCCTTGGCAATGATTGACGGAAGCACAAAGAAATCCATCAACCCCACCAGCACGATGCAGCCGCCGACGATTTTATAAATATCATCGCCCAGACCGATCAGCGTCGCGACGCCACCGATATTCAGGCCGACGGCTGTACCGGCCAACATCATCACCGCGCCCGCGCCGCGCACGATATTGACGACCATGGCGGTGCCGCGGGCTTTTTGTTCGGGCGTCAACTCGTTCGTCATGCGTATTGCTCCAGCTCGCTGCGGTCGGTGATGCGCATGGGCAGGGACTTGAAGATGCCCTTGAATTCATGCCGTCCTGTTCATCCACGTTGATATTCTTGTGGATGACGAAATGGGAGTAGGATCGTGCATCCGTGCCCTGAATCAAAATCTGCAGGCAGCGGCGCACGCGGGCGGGGCGGACGCCTTCTTTCGCCACGGAATCCACAATCGCCTTGCCGGGGCGGAAGGGATAGTTGCGCGTCTTGGAATTCGCCAGCAGGATATCGCCCGGCACCGCGATGCTCCACGGCATGCGCTGTTCCATCACCAGTATACGCTGGGGCGTGAACTGCTCGATGGTGAAATAGGTGCGGAAGGTGTCTTCCTTGCCATCCACGATATGCGTTTCCTCGACAGTGAGCGCAATCGCCAGGGTGACGTCCACCAGATCGGCGGGATAAAAGTTAGACATGCGCACCAGCACATAGGGCATTGCCGAATTCCACTGTGTGCTGAG
>JAQSWE010000290.1 GCA_029266795.1 Alphaproteobacteria bacterium
AGGCGCTGGTGCGTCTCGGCGCCAGCCGCGAAGAAGTCGGCGAAGCGCTGGGCATGGCGGTTTACATGGGCGGCGGGCCGTCGCTGATGTATGCGGCGGATGCGCTGCGCTCCTTCGACCAGTTCAATCAACCCCAAACACAAGGATAATGTCATGAAATGCAATGTTGGTAAAACGGACCGCGTGCTGCGCCTTGTCGCCGGCGCGCTGATTATTGGCGCAGGCGTATATTTCCAGAGCTGGTGGGGCGCTGTCGGCATCGTGCCGGTACTGACCGGCGCTGTGCGCTGGTGCCCGGCCTACCTGCCTTTCGGCCTGTCTACGGCGAAGTGACGTTCATTATGCGCGCGGTTTCGGCTGTAGCCGCGCCTTCGCCTCGAACGTCTCTACCACCTTCTCCGCCGCCGCTTTTCCGCCATGGCCGTCGGCGAGGGCGATGAACATGTCGCCGTCCTGCTGCGCGGGGAGTTTGTAGATGAGGGCGGTCAGGTTGTCCTGGCTGCCGTTGTGGTGGGCGATGGCGGTGAAGATATCGGCGAGCGTATCGGCTTTTCCCTCGGCAATCGCCTGTTTCAGTGGCGCGGCATAGGCGCGGTGGCGCGTACCTTCGAAGAGGCCGTCGGAGGCCACCATGACATAGACATCCCGGCCCGCCTCGATGTCTTTTTTCAAATCCACATGGACGAATTCGGGGGTGCGCAACACGCCCGCGATGCCGGCATCGCCGAAGGCGCGGGAAAGCATCAGTCGTCCGTCGATGCGGCCATTGGAATGGACTTGGCCGCCCGCATCCTCGACCTTTTCTTTTTCGGAGGCGATCGACGCGTGATGGTCGCGTGTAATTTTCCGCGCGGTCACGTCACCGGTCGTTTTGTCATGCGTGAAGATGACGACGGGGCTGTCGCCGAGGAAGGCAGCATCGAGCCTGAAATCCTGCGAGATGACGACGCCGGTGCCGGTCGCGCCGGAGCGGTATTTGTTCGTGTCTTTCGCAGCGGCATGGAAGGCTTCGGCAAGAAACTGGCGCGCATCGGGAATGTCGAGCGACGGCTGCACAAGATGGAGGTCTTCCTGATAAGCGCGTCGACCCTGATGCGTGGCGATCTGCACGCCATCCTGAATCACGTTCAGGTCGTCGGGCGCGCGCGGCACGGGCGGGATGGCGTTGATGTCGGTCATGGGGGAAGGTTACAGGATCGAGCAAAAAAGGAAAGATGCTTTATGAAGACAAGCGGATAGTAGCCTCACCCTAGCTCTTCTTCTCTTTATCAACCTGCGCTGCAGGGTCTTTCGCCTTGCGCGGCTTGCGGTCGGTTGAGGGGTTGTATTTTTTCGTCTTCTTCGCCTGCGCCATGCGCGGGTTGTGCTCTGCCGTGCCGCGGCCGGAATAGCTGGGGTATTTCATGAAATAGTCCTGCGCGCCCATCAGCTTGCCGGTGGGTTTCACGCGGCGGTAGCTGCCGTCGAAGAGCAGTTCCCAGCTTTGCGTATCGTCGAGCAGGTTGGCGGTCATGATCTGCGCCAGCACCTGTTCCTGCACGGTCGGGTTTTTCAATTCCACCATCACTTCGATGCGCGTATCGAGGTTGCGCGCCATCCAGTCGGCGGAGGCCATGAAAACGCGCGCGCCAGCATGGGGCATTTCGCCGCCATTCGCGAAGCAGAAAATGCGCGCATGTTCGAGGTAGCGACCGACGATGGATTTGACGCGGATATTCTGTGACATCCCCTCGACCCCCGGTTTCAGACAGCAGATGCCGCGCACCACGAGATCGATCTTCACGCCCTTTTGCGACGCGTTATAGAGCGCGTCGGAAATTTCGGCATCGACCAGCGAGTTCATTTTCGCCCAGATCGCGGCGGGCTTGCCGGCTTCGGCATTTTTGACTTCTGTATCGATCAGGTCGAGGATGCGGTGACGCATGTCGATCGGTGCCATCACGATATTTTTGAACTGGTCGGGCTTCGCATAGCCGGTCAGATAATTGAACAGCTTCGCCGCGTCCTGACAGAGATCGGGGTCGCAGGTGAGCAGCGACAGGTCGGTGTAGAATTTCGATGTGACGGGGTTGTAGTTGCCCGTGCCGAAATGCGCGTAGGAGCGCAAGCCGCCCACCTCGCGCCGCGTGACGAGGCAGATTTTGGCATGGGTTTTCAGGTTGATGATGCCATAGATCACCTGCACGCCCGCGCGTTCAAGGTCGCGTGCGAGCTTTATGTTCGCTTCTTCATCGAAGCGCGCGCGCAGTTCGACCACCGCGGTGACCGATTTGCCGCTGTCCGCCGCCTCGATCAGCGCCTTCACAACGGGCGAATTCGCGCTGGTGCGGTAAAGGGTTTGCTTGATCGAAATCACGTTTTCATCCGCCGCCGCCTGCCGGATAAACTGCATCACGACGTCGAAGGATTCATACGGGTGGTGGACGATCATGTCCTTCGCCTGTATCGCGGCAAAGACATCGCCGTTATGGTCGCTCACACGCTCCGGATGGCGCGGCGTGTAGGGCTTGAATTTCAGGTCATGGCGGTCGATCTGGAACAGCTCGTTCAAATCGGTAAGGCCGACCATACCGGTGATCTGGAACACGTTGCGGTTCGCGATGCGCAAAGACGAAATGACGAATTTGCGCAGCTCCGACGGCATGGATTTGTTGAGGATGAGGCCGATGACGGAGCCGCGCTTGCGCGATTTCAGCGCCTTTTCGTAGTGCTGCACGAGGTCTTCGGCTTCATCGGCAATCGCAAGTTCGCTGTCGCGCAACACCTGAAAGAACCCGCTTTCCGCAGCATGATAACCGGGGAAGAAGCTTGGCAGGAAGCGGTCGAGCACATCCTCCAGCGCGATCATGCGCGCGGTGTTGCCGGAGAGGCGGATAAAGCGCGGCACTTTCGCCGGCAGCAAAATCAGCGCCGTCATGCGCGACAGCGTCGCGTCGTCCTCCAGCGTATAAATCGCGGTCAGCGACTTGTTCGGCAGGAACGGGAACGGGTGCGCGGGGTCGATGGCAATTGGCGTGAGCGTGGGGAAG
>JAQSWE010000062.1 GCA_029266795.1 Alphaproteobacteria bacterium
TCATGTGAAAACCTGAACGCGGGGAACAACCCCACGCCTGCTGCGTTGGCCTTCCCTGATAAACCAAGGATAGGCTATAGAACATGACTGCGCGCAAAACCATCAGCGCCCAGCCGGGCATGTCCCAGTTCTGTAACTCCGCAATCTCGGGCGACAGCACGGCAAGGGCGATCAGCAGGCTGATAAAAAACAGGCGCATGGGTCAAGTCTCCGCCATGCCGCGCATTTTGTAAAGATCAGGGCTTCGGCGGTTTCGGCGCGCTGCCCTTGGCCGAGGGGTCTTTCGGCTCTTTCTTCACGGGGATGTCGGGGAAGGGCTGGGAATGGACGTAACCGTCCTTGTCGAAGGTCAGGTTGACGGTGTAACCGCTGCCACGGCTCACTTCGTTGAACAGGCTGACCGCGCGGCGCACGAGGCCTTTATCAACGTCCTCCGATGCAGCGGCGATTCTTTCGGCCATCTCTTCATGATCGTCCTGATACGGGCCGTCGCGGCCTTCCTTCAGGTCTTCCTGCGCGGCTTCAAGTTCTGCCAGCTGCAGTGCGATGAAGACGCGTTTCGATTCCGGCTCCATCTGCGACAGCGCGGTGTAATACTGGTCGGGGTCTTCGATCTCGTCCGTCATGTGGATTTCATCGACGATGCTGCCGGTCAGCGGGTCGAACTGGTCGAAGATGTCGTCAAAATTTTCGGTATCCACCAGCAGCGCCGCCGCCGACATGCTGTCGACGTCTTTCGGGTCAAGGCGGCCGCGGTAATGGCTTTCGATCAAGCCTGCCGCGATCACGCCGATCATGTCGAGGCCGATCGCCTCGTCCAGCGCTTTGCGGATTTCTTTGCGCTTGGGCAAAATGCCCTTCGCGGCTTCCACGATGCGTTCCTGCTCGGCTTCTTCTTCCAGCGACCAGCCTTTTTTCGACGGGCGGTCGTCGTCTTCCGCGTCATCGTCATTCGCGGCGTCGCGGTGGTTCAGGCCGAGGTCGTAGATGTTTTTTTCCGGTTCCTGTTCGGCGGGTGTCGGCGGATCGACGGGGTCGAGGTCGAAGCTCTTGAATGAATCGCGCAGGCGTTTCTTCTCGTTGTCTTTTGCGTCGTTTTTCGCCATGGCGCTATCCCTCATGAACTCGTGAAATCGGCTGAAATTCTGTATGGGGGAAAGATTACAGTATTATGAAATATTAGGCTAGGAAAATCGTGGCAAAACAGGGGCGTGTTAACCTTTGCGCTCCAGCACCGTGATGGTGTAATCGGCGCTTTCCCCTTCTTTTGCCTTGTGAAATTCGCGTTTCACTTCGTCCCATTCCGACCGGTCGAAGGGCGGAAAAACAGTGTCCCCTTCCGGTTTCAGGTGGATTTCGGTCAGGTAGAGGCGGTCGGCTTTGGGCAGGGCGAGCGCGTAAATCTCCGCCCCGCCGCCGACAAAGACTTGCTCCACACCGTCGCGTTCTGCGGTGGCTTTGGCATGGGTAATCGCGGCCTCCAGCGTGTGTTTGACCACCGCGCCTTCGGTCTTATAATTTGTGTCGCGCGTGACGACAATATTCTCGCGCTTCGGCAGCGGGCCGCCCAGCGTTTCCAGCGTCTTGCGCCCGAAGATGATCGGGTGGCCGAGCGTGGTTTTTTTGAAGTACTGGAATTCCGACTTGATCTCCCAGGGCAGCCAGTCGCCCTTGCCCATCACGCCGTTTTCGGCGACGGCGGCGATGGCAGCGGCAGCGGTTCGCGCTGAAGCTGCAGGCGGCATTGTTCCATATGATTCACGTAGATATGCAGGTCGCCGAAGCTGTGGATGAATTCGCCCGGCTGCAACCCCGTCACTTGCGCGATCATCAGCGTCAAAAGCGCGTAGGAGGCGATGTTGAATGGCACGCCGAGGAAGACGTCGGCGCTGCGCTGGTACAATTGGCACGATAGCTTGCCATCCGCGACATAGAACTGGAACAGGCAATGGCAGGGGGCCAGCGCCATTTTCGGCAGGTCCGACGGGTTCCATGCGGAGACGATCAGGCGGCGGCTGTCGGGGTTGGTCTTGATCTCCTTCACGATATCGCCGATCTGGTCGATGGCTTTATCATCGGCGGCAGCCCAGCTGCGCCATTGATGGCCATAGACGGGGCCCAGATCGCCGCGCTCATCCGCCCATTCGTCCCAGATGCGGACGTTGTTGTCCTTCAGGTATTTGATATTGGTGTCGCCTTTGAGGAACCACAGCAATTCATGAATGATCGATTTCGTGTGGACCTTCTTGGTCGTCACCAGCGGGAAACCATCGCTGAGGTCATAGCGGTTCTGGTAGCCGAAGGTGGAAATGGTGTCGATGCCGGTGCGGTTTTTCTTCAGCTTGCCGTTGTCCAGCACATGCTGCATCAGGTCGAGATATTGCTTCATCTTCGGATGCCCCCCGTTCGAATTCACCCGATTCTAGCATAACCCCACGGGCGGTTGGGGAGGGGTTTTAGAGCATGAAAGCACACGTGCCATCCACCTCTTAATATTTGACATAATATAAGGCTTTGTGATAGGTTTTTCCATCCCGAACAAAAGGCAAAACCGGCGATGCCAAAACCCGCGCTGCAAACCGATGACGCTTTTCACCCCGCCCCCTCCGGCTGGGACAAATCGGCACTGCGTAAATTCCGCGATGGACAAGACGACGCGCG
Organism: Alphaproteobacteria bacterium; assembly: GCA_029266795.1. Taxonomy (GTDB): domain Bacteria; phylum Pseudomonadota; class Alphaproteobacteria; order Micavibrionales; family UBA2020; genus JAPWJZ01. Next base: position 2,662 of record JAQSWE010000062.1, read on the forward strand.
CAAGTCGCAGGATGCCGCGCAGCTGTCCCGCGTGTTCAACCTTGCTGCGAAATCAACATCTGTGAAGGAAGCGCTCGACTGGGCGGCCGCCAACGATATCGATATCGTGGTTGACCGCACCTCGCGCAATGTCGGCGGCTATTACATGAACGGCACGGGTGTAGTGGCTTTGTCCGCCCCCGCTTTCTGGAGCGATTCACGGCTCGCGGGCGTGGTCGTGCACGAGATCCGCCATGCCTGGCAGGACAAACAGAAACTGATTTCAACCGCCGAATACCGGCTCGACCATTACATCATCAAAAACGCGCTGATCGAGGCGGATGCAACAGCGCACCAGCGATTGGCGGAGCAGGAAGTGCGCCTGTCGGACAATGCCGCATTGATCGAACGCTTGGCTTCGAGAGGCAATGACACGGCCGCGATGCAGCAACGCCATGAGGCGGAGGCGCAGAAAATCACCGACCGCGAAGCCTATCTGCTGGCGCAGTTCCGGGGCTGGTATGCCAGCGGATTACCCTACGTCTATGGTCGCGCCGCCACGCAGCGTTTCGCGCGCCAGCACGGCATGAGCGAGGTGAAGCCGCCCGACTGGAACCTTGAAATGCCGATGATCACGGTGCCGACCGCAACCGGCATCGATTTCCTCCACCGCCGGTCTTTACGCAAGCTGGGCGCGGGGTATAACGGCGGAAATTACTTCAAATCCGCCGACCTCAAACAGGTGAAAGCGGAGCAGCTGACGCCGGCCCGCGCGCGCGTGTTTTTCAACAGTGCGGCATCAGATGATCGCAAGCTCGTGAAAGAAGTCGTGAAGCGCGAGGCGGCCGAGCGCAAGGCGACCGGCATGCGGCGCCTCGTAAACCCTTGGGCAGCCTGAAAACCCCTGCTTTTCAACGGCTTTGCTTTTTCCCGAAAATAGGCTATATTAAAGAAGTCAGCCGCAAGGCCGACTATGACGATAAACGCGCTGTGTAATAGGCGATACGGACCCGGGGGCGGTACCCGGCGGCTCCACCATTCTAAAAAGGTTTTGCGGAACATGAGTTCTTCCGCATCCGGTATGGGGCCGAAATAGGATCGACGTGCGTAATAAAGATGGTTGCTTTCGTTCGGTATTGTACCACCGTTATCGGGCTACTTTGATAAATGCTAATGACAATCAGCCGGCAACGGCAGAACTCCGCCTCGTCGCCTAACGGCACGTAAGCGTAGTTAGCATTCAATCCCTTAGGCAGTAATGCTTAGGGTGGGGCGGGGGCGGGCCTAGCAACAGAACCGCCCCACTTTCTTCATCACCTTCCGGCCTTCCATAATCTCCTTAATAAGGGGATGACATGGCAGGCGACTCTCTCTAAACTGGCCGGAGATATGGCTTTTACGAACACCGGAGCAAGAATAGTTATGCCCCCCCGCAACCGAGAAGACGCCTTCCGCTACGACAAGATGGTTGAACGCGCCCTGCGCGGCGTCGTGAAGCAGGCGCTGGATGAAGTCGTAAAAGACGGGCTGGTCGAAGACCACCATTTCTACATCACTTTTTTCACCGAGCATCCGGGCGTCAAGTTGCCGAATTACCTCAAAGAACGCTATCCCGGCGAAATGACCATCGTGCTGCAGCACCAGTTCTATGACCTCGAAGTCGATAACGACAAATTCACCGTCATGCTCAGCTTCAACAACGTGCCGGAACGCCTGACGATTCCGCTGCCCGCGATCACCATCTTCGCCGATCCTTCCGTCAACTTCGCGCTGCAATTCCAGCCGCTGACCGAAGAAGACGAAGACGACGTGCATTTCGAGGCCGAAGAGCTGGACATCGACAAGGACGACAAGCAGAAGAAAAAAGGCGAAGTCGTCTCGCTCGACTCATTCCGCAAGAAAGACAAAGACAAGACTTAAAATTCTTGTCGCGGGATCTCGAATGCCCTTTACCATTTCCGTCAAGGACCTGACCAAGCAGTACAAGAACGTACTGGCCGTGGACGGCATTTCCTTCACCGTGAAAAAGGGCAGCATCACCGCGCTGCTCGGCGGCAACGGCGCAGGGAAAACCACGACCATTGCGATGCTGCTGGGCGCGCTGTCGCCGTCATCGGGCAGCATCCATATCCTCGGCCACGATATGCTGGGCAACCGGTATCCCGCGCTGCAGCGCATGAATTTTTCGTCGCCCTATGTCGATTTGCCGTGGAAGCTGACCGTGCGCCAGAACCTGCGCGTGTATGGCAAGCTCTATAACGTGCCGGATGTCGAAGACCATATCGTGAAGCTCGCCAAAGAACTCGACATGATGGATTTCATCGACCGCCCGGTAGGAAAGTTATCGGCCGGGCAAAAGACGCGCGTGTCGCTCAGCAAGGCGCTGGTCAATATCCCCGATGTGCTGCTGCTGGACGAACCCACCGCATCGCTGGACCCCGACACCGCCGACCGCATCCGCACGCTGCTGGATGACTTCCGCAAAAAACATCACACCACCATCCTCCTCGCCTCGCACAATATGCGCGAGGTGGAACGCCTCTGCGATAACGTGCTGATGATGAAAAAGGGCAAGATCGTCGACACCGGCACGCCGACCGAGCTCGTGAAACGCTACGGGCGGAAAGATATGGAAGAAGTCTTCCTCGATGTCGCGCGCGGCACCGGCAAAGGCGACCAAACCGGAGAAGCCGCATGATGACCGCCGCCGCAAAATCCGCCGAGCGCATCTACGCCGTGCTGATCCGCCATTTATATATCCTGCGCGGGTCCAAGGCGCGCATCATCGAAATCATCTACTGGCCGTCGGTACAGATGATCCTCTGGGGTTTCATCAGCCGCTTCTTCGCCATGTCGGGCGGGCAGGCGGGGATGGGGCAGAAGGCGTTTGGGATTTTGCTCGGCGCGGTGCTGCTCTGGGATATGCTGTTCCGCACGCAGCTGGGCGTGACGCTGTCCTATCTGGAAGAAGTCTGGGCGCGTAACCTCGGCCACCTCTTCGTCAGCCCCCTGCGCCCGTGGGAATGGTGGATGGCGATGATGGTGTTTTCCGTCCTGCGCGCGCTGGCGGGGATGCTGCCGGCGACGATCCTTGCGATCCCCTTCTACGGCTATTCGCTGTTCGATCTCGGCCTGCCGCTGCTGTTTTTCTTTTTCAACCTGATGTTCATGGGCTGGTGGCTCGGCTTCCTCATCATGGCGCTGCTGTTGAAGGCGGGGCAGGGCGCGGAAACGCTGGCCTGGGCGCTCACCTTCTTCCTCGCGCCCTTCTGCGCGGTGTACTATCCCATCTCGTCACTGCCCGGCTGGCTGCAGCCGGTCGCGCAGGCCATGCCCGCCTCGCATGTGTTCGAAGGTCTGCGCTCCATCATCAATAACGGCGTGTTCGAAGCCTCGCATATGTGGTGGGCCTTCCTGCTCAATTGCGGATACATGGCAATCTCCATGTTCCTCCTCCAGCTCTCCTTCAACAGCGCCCGCAAGGCAGGGACGTTGCTGCAGAGCGGGGAGTGATGCTCTAAAGTGAGATAGGCCAGCCGAAAAAACCGATGCTGACGAACGCAATTGCGATCAACCAGCCAAAAAAATGCGTCGCCGGTTTAGTCAGATAGAAAGAGGTTTTTCGATGTGTGGTATCAAATTTTTTTGCGTAGCGGGGCCACAAATTAAGTGACGCGAAGATAAGCATAAGTGAAAAAGGACTTGTTGCTTCCGATATTGCCCAACCAAGTTTTGCGCTAATTTCAAAACCGGCGAACGTCTGGTAACTCCCTTCTATCCATTTTACGTCATGCCCGTTAACTGAATATCCGCTATAGGCTGGCAGAAGTTGGGCTGATAGATCAATATTTGTTGCAAATGCTATCAACGCCGCGAAGAAATATGAAACTGGCGACCGTATTTTTTTATTAAGAGCCAGTATATGCTGACAAACAGGATTGCGCAGATGAGTGCGCTGGCAAAAGCAATATCATGGATCAAAACAAACGGGCGGAATGTAAGCCTGTGTGTGATTAGCATGCTGTCGCCCAACAGGTATTCCCGCACAGTGAGATAAATAATTAGAAAGATCGCAAGCCCACTAACCCACTGCATCAGTGAAACGAGTGCATTTTCGCGTCGCGCCTGTGCGGCGGCAATTACGAACAATAAAAGAATGACTGTCGTGATGGCCAAGGTCATGTTTTCGCGCCCCTTCGCTGAAGCCCTGCGCTGTTCTAGATTAGCGGCAGGAAAGCAGTTGAGCTATCAGTCCCCGTTTCCCGTAATGTCTTCTTTTGGGGATAGCGGAACCCCAATTGCCTTTTGCGTAAAACCTGTTACGAATCTTAATCACACGATAATCAGATGAAGCGAGAAGCCGCCGCAGCGGCCACCCCAGATTCACGCCATTTACGAGGAGAGCCGTCATGGACTTCAACGCATCGGGACTTCCCAAGAACAAGCTGGTCGAAGAGGCCTTCAATTTCAGCCGCGCGAATTCGCAAGGCAACTCGAAAGAGGCGCTGAAAAGCTTCAAGCAGCAGATCGACATGATCCACACCCAGCAGATGATGATGCTGGATGCCGATAAAGACGGCATGTCGGACGCCGAATACAAGCAGCAGAAAAAAGAACTCGAACAGCTGCGCGACGAGCAGCTGAAAATGGGCCCCGGCCTGATCGTGCGCGAGCTGGAAAACATGTTCGAACAGCGCCGCGTGCATCCGGCGAAACTGGTCGCCGCAAACGCTGACGCGGCCTCGCCCGAACTGCTCTCCGCCATCCTGCTGATCGACTGCGTGCGCTCGCCGCTCGATTACAAAAACATCGCGTCGAAATTCGGTGATACGGTTGCCAACCTGATCGCAGAAGTCGTCCATATCGACGCCTACCCGTCCGAGCGCGACGGCAACCTCGCCAAAGCCTCGCCCGACACCAAGCGCGCCTATGAAGGCCTGCTCATCACGAGCCTCGAACAGATCGTGAAGCAGATTGCGCAGCAGTCGAAGGAAAACCCCGGCCAGAAAATCATGTTCCCCCCGGGCCAGGAAGAGCAGCTCTATGATGACGTGAAAAACGTCTGGGGCAACGACAAGAAGCTCGACAAAAAATTCATGGACGCTTTCAACAAAGCGGCCGGCGCGGCGCATTCCCCCTACAGCCTCGAAATCGGCCTGCAGGGCGATCTCGAACTGGTCAAGGGCAGCGTCAAGCCGACCGGCCCGAAACCGCCCAAGCCCCCGAAAGGCCCGGGCGGTCCCGGCGGCATCGGCGGGGATGTGTTCTAACATCTCCCGAGTCGCGCGGGATTCGCCCGATTTGGCTGTCGAAACGCGTTGTCACTTCACGTGACATCAATAACAAGAAAACGGGGGAGGGAAACTTCCCCCGTTTTTTCATACGCGTGATTCACGTCACGCGTTGTCATGCCGCGTGACGAAAATTACGCTTGAAACAAGGGATCAAAGTTGAGAGAATCTAATCAGGCTCAAGAAGTGCGAGAGAAGAGCCGGAAGAAAAAAACAGTAAAAGACCAGTGACCGCCGCGAGGCGGTTTTTTGTTGCGCGCCGCAGACTCGAAACATTCGTTCAAGTTGCGCTTTGACTCTGAAATGACTCAGGAAAATATTTTCGCTTGCAAAGGCGAATCGGTTTTGTCATCTTGCCTTCAATAAAAACAAAAAGACTTTCGATACATCGACCGAAGCGGAGACAAATCCCTTGATGATGAGAGCACCACGCCATCGGCGCGCCAGCTGGCTGCGCGAAATCGGCGAATCCAAAATCGATATGGGCCTGATTGCGCCGATGTCGGCGGATGCGCTCGACATGTCGCTCTATACCGCCGTTGCCGAAGACGACCACCGCGCCGTGCGCAACTGCATCGGCGCAAACCCCGATATGCAGGCGGATGGCAAGCTGGGCGAACCCTCGGGTTCGCTGCTGCATTTTGCCGCGCGCCATGCGTCCCTTAAAACCGTGATCGCGCTGCTCAATTTCGGCGCGGACCCGTTTGTCGTGGATGCCGACGGCAAAACCCCGCGTCAGGCAGCAGACGACCGCCCGACCGGCAACCGCGTCCGCACCGTGCTGGCGCTGTGGGAAAAGAAAAAACTGAGCGGCGACACCAGCCCGCTGCTGGAAGACGAGGAAGAATTCTCCATCCTCGACCGTCACGCGGCGTCTTAAAAAACTATCCGACTTTTGTGAGTGATTTCAGGAAGGCGATCAGCAGCGCGCCGCCCATGCCGGCTTGCGGGTGCAGTTTGTCTTCGAGGATATGCGCGGCGTTGCGGGTGTGGAGGCTCGCATCGGCGCGCAAGGCCTGCAATATGGCGGCGGCGGCCGCCGCGCCCTTGCCGTCCAGCAGCACGGGAATATGCGCAAGCCGCGCCGCGATCAGCGCGCCCATGATGGCCGCGATGTCGAGCCCGCCGTAATTCAGCAGCGCCTCCAGCGGTTGCGTGCCGGATTTGATGCTCTCGAGGATTTTTTCGCCCGCGTTTTCAGCGGCGGGGTTGAGCGCGGCGACAACCAGTAAATCGATGCCGGGCTGCACCGCCATCAATCCGTAAGATGTCGCATGGGCGGCGTCGGGGGCGAGCAGCGCCGCTTCCTGCCGGAAGTCGCGCGGCGCAGATTCCGACGCCATCTCGTAAACCTGCAGGTCGGCATTCGCGTCCTGCGCGAGCGGCGACAGGGCATGCGTGCCGGAGCTCAGTTGTTTCAATGCCTCGGCAAGTCCGGTTTGTTTTTCGGGATAAGCGCCGTGCGGTGCCATGAACAGCGCGATGCGCGGGTGGCGGATATCGGGTTTTTGCTTGTACTGCGCGGCCGCCATCCACCGCCAGACATCGGTGTATTTGCCCAGTTTGTCGCCGCCTGCCGTTACGGGCGGCATCTCGGGCAGCACATGGCGCACCATTTCCGCGATTTCGGCAAGGTCGACGCCGGGCGGGGGCGGGGCTGTTTCGGCAGGGGTGGCAGGGGTGTTTGTCACGGTTTCGGCTTCTCGCATTTCGGGTAGCGGGGATCGCCCGCCTCGACGCGCCGCCATGTTTCGGACTGGCTGAAAATGCCTTTCGAGAATTTGACGTGCATGGTCTTGTCATCGACGCCGGTCGCTTCCACGCCGACCGTCATGTTCATGCCGCGCAGGTCCATCTTGCCCTGCCACTGGCCGGGGGCAACTTGGTTGAACTGCATTTTGGGGGAGAAGCCGCACAGGCCTTTCACGTCATCCTTGGTGATGTCGTCGCCGAAGCTGCGTCCCGATCTGTCGCCGAATTTTTCGAACAGCGCGGTGTCGGACGGGTTGACCCAATGCAGGCTGCCGCAGACGCCGGTTTCGGGGCAGGGCTGCAGCTGGATGACGGCATCGAAGCTTTCGGTCTTCCACAGCGTGGGGGATTGCGGCAGCTCGGGCGCGGCGGCCTTCGCGGGCGCGGGCGTTGCCGCCACGCCGAAGGCGGTCGCAAGGGCGGCGATGCTGGTGCGCAGTTTTTGTCGGGTGGCGGGCGTCACGGCGGGCGTCTCATTTCGTCAGGTTGATGTCTATCTATAGCAGGCGCGGCGGATGTCAGGAAAACCGATTTCGCCGCCGGAAGTGCCCGTGATTCTAGCGATGGGCGTTGATATTTGCAAAACAGCATCTACGTCCTTGATTATGGGTTATCAAGGGTCGCGAAATCTGCTCCAAACTTGGCTGATGCATCCATTCTAGGTCAAAATGGTTTACGTTATGTAAATCATCGGCGTAATATTCTGACTTTGTTAACTTTTCTGTGGCACTCTTGATACTGGAGGAATACGAGGAAGACATGGGGTTTATCAAGATGGCTGAAGACGCCGCGACAAAGAATCCGGCTAAAGCTACGGAAACAAAGGCATCTGCACCTTTGTCGATGAACCCGACTCCTGCTGAACTGGCGGCGATGGCTGCGGCAGCTGCCGCGCCTGCAGCGCCCCCGACCACTGGCACAACCGCGCCCACCGTCACCGCGCCGCCGCCCTCGACGCATCTTTCCGGCGCGCCGGTGAAGCGCATCGGCGACCGCCTTGTCGAGCGCGGCCTCATCAGCGCCGACCAGCTGCAGGTCGCGCTGCACGAAAAAGGCAAATCGCATCTGCTGCTGGGCGAGATTCTCGTCGACCTGAAATTCATTACGCCCGAAGTGCTGTCGGAGTTCCTCTCCGAAACCACGGGCCTGCAGCTGTTCGACCCGAAGAAGACGATGATCGATCCCGAGGCGCTCGACCTCGTGACGAAAAAAGACGCGCAGAAATACCAGTTCCTGCCGATCTCGCTCGACCGCGACAAGAACCGCGCAATCATCGCGATGACCGACCCCTACGACGTCGTCGCACTCGACCGCCTGAAACAATTGCTGCCGAAAGGCTGCACGGTCGTGCCGCAGGTCTGCCCGCCCGCGATCATGCAGGACTCGATCCACAAGGTCTACGGTGTCTCGACCTCGATCGACGGGATTTTGAAAGAGCTCGCGGGCGACAAGGCGGCCGCGAAAAAGAACATCGACAACCTGAATTCGGAAGAGGCTTACTCGCATCCGCTCGTGCGCCTCGTCAACGCGCTGATCTTTGAATCGCTGAAAATGGGCGCATCCGACTTGCACTTCGAGCCGGAAGAAAACTTCATTCGCATTAGATATCGTATCGACGGCGACATGCAGACCGTGCATACGCTGCACAAGGAATACTGGAACGGTATCTGCCAGCGCCTGAAAATTCTGGCCGAGATGAACATCGCCGATAAACTTGCGCCGCAGGACGGACGCTTCAACCTGAACATGGGCGGCCGCGACGCCGACTTCCGCGTGTCGTGCCTGCCGACCGTCAACGGCGAAAACATCGTCCTTCGCGTGCTGGATAAATCGGCGTCGATCGTCCCGCTGGAACGCCTCGGCTTCTCCGACCACAACATGTACCTCATCAAAAAGGCGCAGGCGCGTCCCGAAGGGATCATTATCGTGACGGGCCCGACGGGTTCGGGTAAAACGACCACGCTGTATTCGATGCTGAACGACGTCAACACCATCGACGTGAACATCCAGACGCTGGAGGACCCGGTCGAATACAACCTCGGCCTGATCCGCCAGACGCACGTGAAAGACGGCGGCGCGTTTACCTTCGGCGAGGGTATTAAAGCCCTGCTCCGCCAAGACCCTGACATCATCTTTATCGGTGAGGTGCGCGACAGCATCACGGCCGAGCAGGCGCTGAAAGCGGCGATGACCGGTCACCAGGTTTACACCTCGCTGCACACCAACGACTGTTTCGGCGCTATCCCGCGTCTCGTCGACTTGGGCATTAAACCGGCCATGCTCGCGGGCGCTATTATCGCAACTCTTGCGCAGCGACTTGTCAGAAAACTTTGCCAGAAATGCAAAGTGGCAAAGACCGCCACGCCCGATGAATGCAAGCTGCTGGCCATCGGCCCCGACGGCAACCCGATCGATTACGATAACCCGCCCAC
>JAQSWE010000063.1 GCA_029266795.1 Alphaproteobacteria bacterium
ATGATGCCGCTGCAATTATTCAACACGCTTCACCGCCAGAAAGAAGAATTCAAGCCGATCGACGCGAAGAACGTAAAGCTCTATTGCTGCGGGCCGACGGTCTATAACTACGCCCATATCGGAAACCTGCGCACCTATGTGTTCGAGGATCTGCTGCGCCGGACGATTGCGCGCGCCGGCTTTGGCCTGACGCATGTTATGAACATCACCGATGTCGGGCATCTGCAGTCGGATGCCGATGACGGCGAAGATAAAATGGCGATTGCATCACAGCGCGAACAGAAATCGCCGTGGGACATCGCCAAGTTTTACGAAGAGGCTTTTTTCGCCGACTGCCGCAAGCTGGGCATCCTGAAGCCGCATATCGTCTGCCGCGCGACCGACCACATCGCCGAGATGCAGACGATGATCACGACGCTGGAGGAAAAGGGCTACGCGTACAAAGCGGGCGGCAACCAGTACAACGTCTATTTCGACACCGCCAAATTCCCGCATTACCGCGAGTTCGCACGCCAGCCCGAGGCGCAGGACGCGCAGGGCCGCGTGGACGCCGACGACAACAAGCGCAACCCCGCAGATTTCGTGCTTTGGTTCACGCTGGCCGGTTCCAAATACCCGAACCAGATCATGAAATGGGAAAGCCCCTGGGGCGAAGGTTTCCCCGGCTGGCATATCGAATGCTCCGCCATGGCGTCGAAATATCTGGGCGACAAGATCGATATCCATTGCGGCGGCATCGACCATATCCCCGTGCATCACACGAATGAAATCGCACAATCTGAGGGCTGCTTCGGCCATCAATGGGTGAATTACTGGCTGCACGGCGAATTCCTGCTGCTCGACAACGACAAGATGGCGAAATCGAAAGACGGTTTCCTGACGCTGCAAAAGGTACTGGATGCGGGCTATAGCGCCATGCATTACCGCTACCTGATTTTAACGGCGCATTATCGCGGCCAGTTGAATTTCAGCTGGGACTCGCTCGACGGCGCGCGTGCGACCTATGACACCCTCTGCCACAAGGCGGATGAGTGGCGCGCGGCATTCCCTGTTGCGGCCCAGCCCGGTGCTGCCGCGAAAACCGTGATCCAGAAAATAGACGCGGCTATGCAGGATGACCTCAATTCACCCGTCGCGCTTTCCGTGCTGTGGGAAGCGATGCGCAACGACGCGCTGCCGGTACCCGACAAGCTCGCGATACTGGACGGCGCCGACAGCGCGCTGGGGCTTGGCGGCGTAACGCTGGATAAACCCGAACTCACGCGCGAACAGGAAGATTATCTTTCCCTGCGCGACACCGCGCGGCGCGAAAAAAACTGGCCTGAGGCAGATCGTTTACGGGCCGTGCTGCTGGAAACAGGGTTGATGCTGAAAGACCGCCCCGAAGGCAGCTCATGGTATTTTGTGACACCGCCTGCTAAGAAAGCGTAATCAAGGAGTAATGACATGACGACCGAACATCCCGAAGTTTTGCTGGTGCCCAAAGACGTGGCGCAAGTGTCCTGCAACGGCGGCAATGGCGCGCTGGGGCATCCGAAAGTCTATCTGGCCTTTGACGACCATGATGAAACTGTCTGCGGCTATTGCGACCGCCTGTTCACCAAGAACAATCAGGTCGGCGCGAAACCCTATAAAGCGCGCGGTGCGGCATAAGTGGCAGCGGATGACGACAGCCTGCTCAGCCTTTATAATGCCGAGCTGATCGCGCTGTCGGGGCAAGCGGCATTGCCGCATGCCTTGGATGAATTCGATATCGCCGCCCGTTCCGTCAGCCCGATCTGCGGCTCCGAAGTTTATGTGCAGCTGAAGCTGGACGGCGACCGCGTGAAGGATTTCGGGTTCGAAGTCGAAGCCTGCGCCCTCACAAAATCCGTTGTCGCCGTGATGCGCAATGCGATCATCGGCAAGACGCGCGCAGATGTGGCGCGCGCCGGGGACGAGATGGAAGCCATGCTGAATGGCGACCTCGTCCTGCCCTCCGGCGACTGGGCGAAGCTGGTGATACTGGAGCCCGTGAAAGATTACAAGGCGCGCCACAACGCGATCCTGCTACCGTTTGAAGCCGTTGAAAAAGCATTTTCGACGAAGAAATAACAAGGTGAAATGATATGGACAAAAAATTTAAGAATGAGCGCGAAGCCGCGCTGAACGAAATTCAAACCGCGATCGGCAAGAAGATTACGGCACTGGCACTCGCCAATCAGGCCGCGATGCCGAACCGCCCCGAAGGCCTGCTGCTGCCTGAACATGTGCAGACCTATGAAACCTTCCGCTGGCCGGCGGCGATCAGCTTTGCGGCGGGCGACCTGAAAGAGGAAAAATCGCTCAAGGAAATTTTCGGCCGCGTCAGCGCGCGATACGAAGGAAAAGACCTGAAACAGATTCTCGGCGTCGCCGATGATTTCGCACGCAGCCCTGCCGCGAAACTCGATGGCCGCGCTTCGGCATTTGAAGATGTATTGAAAGTGCTGGATGTGGCGGAGCGTGATTTTGACCTCACCTATAAACCGCTCAGCCGCAGCGCGCTTGATTACTGGCACAAGAAACATCCGATCGACGACCAGCATCTGGAATACGCGTATCGCGAAAACCAGCGGCATTACATGAAGGAATCGATCAAGGCGATGCGTGAATTCCTGACCGATTTGCAGGCGGGCAAACCCGCCCCCGGCGTCGCGCCGAAGTCGCCAAAGCCCTAATATTACACACTTTTTCGCCCGCTTGCTTTCGCGCGACGCGGCCATATATTATCGGTTATGCGTGACCCGCCACAAAATACGGGGGTTGTAACGCATCCGTAACGCTCGCTTGTCACAAGGAGCACGACAAATGACACGACGCCTGTCACTCTTTGACAGCCCCTTCCTCCTCGGTTTCGACCAGTTCGAACGCGCGCTCGACCGTGCGCAACGCGCCGCAACGGAAGGCTATCCGCCCTATAACATCGAACAAGTCAGCGATACGTTGCTCCGCATCACGATTGCGGTGGCGGGTTTTGAAATGGATGATTTGTCGGTGCAGCTGGAAAACAACCAGCTTGTCATTCGCGGCCGCAAGGCAGCGGAAGAAAATGAAGAGAGCCGCGTGTTCCTGCATCGCGGCATTGCGACGCGCCAGTTCCAGCGCTCCTTCATCCTCAGCGAGGATATCGAAGTCACGGGCGCATCGCTTGATAACGGGCTTTTGAATATCGACCTGCGCCGGATACTGCCCGAAACGACAGTTCAAACAATCGCGATAAAGGCCGGAAAAGACGGGAAAAAATCGCAGACGATTGACGTGTCCGCGGATGTTTCGCGTGACAAGCCCGACATGCCGAAGTAACATAAGAAGGCGAGGTAAACAGAATGAAAAGCAATTTCCTGCCCGAAAACTACATCCCTTTCCTGATGACGCAGTCGGACCTCAAGAAACTTGGGCTCGAGGAAGTCGGCTATGTGAAGCAATACCAGGTCAACGGCAAGCCGGCCTGGGTGCTCCATGCGGCGGATGGTACGGCGCTGGCTGTGCAGGGCGATTCCGGCGCTGCGCTCAATTCCGCGCGCCATCACGAGCTCGACCTCGTTTCCGTCCATTAATCAAATTTGAAATTTAAGCGGCCTGGTTGCGCGCCCATTCGGTGAGCAGCTCCGCGATCTTTTCCTGCTTGCAGGTGCCGCGAATGCCGCTGCAGGTTTCATTATCCTTCAGGAAGCGCGAGATGCGGGCCAGCACTTTCAGGTGCTGCGTCGTCTTGCTCTCTTCCGGCACCAGCATCATGAAAATCAGGTCGACCGGCTCGCCGTCGATCGCATCGTAATCGACGGGCGTTTCCAGCCGCACCAGCGCGCCATAAATGCGCTCGATATGGCCGAGTTTTACGTGAGGGATAGCAACGCCGCCGCCGATCCCCGTCGAGCCGATGCGCTCGCGCGCCATCAATGCATCGAAGAGGAATTCGGGGCTGCCGCCGATCACGGGCACAAGCGCTTCCGCAATCGCGCGGAAGGCCTGTTTTTTGCTCGTGGCCTTGAGGTCAGGGATAATGAGGTCAGCGGTGATCATACAAATTATCTGCCCGTCGTGGCCGCCATTTCAAGTGGTCGGCCCGTCATTTGTATAACGGGGCAGTATTACCTTCTCTTTCCTGCTGTCGATTTTTTGCCGGATTTGGCTTGCGCTTTTGCGGGCGCAGCCTTCGCCGGGGCGGCTTTTGCCGCCGGTTTCGCAGCCGGCTTTTCAGCGGCCGCGGATTTTTTCTTGGGTGCCGATCCGTCGGGATCGATCCAGCCGATATTGCCGTCTTTGCGGCGGTAAACCATGTTGTAGCCGCCATGGCCGGGGTTTTTGAACATCAGGGCAGGTGCCTGTCCGAGTTCAAGGCGCAGCACGGCGTCGGCAACAGCCAGTGTCGGGACTTGCGTTTCCATTTCGGCGATGACCGCGGGTTCCTGGCCGCCTTCGGCTTCGTTTTCGTTGCTGCCGGCAAAAGTCGTGTAGGCGGCGGCCGCGGTTTCAGAAACGCCCTGACGCTTGTGATGGTCTTTCAGGCGATCCTTGAATTTCGACAGGCGCTTGGTCACGTTTTTCGATGCACCGTCGAATGCGGGGTAGGGATCGTCCGCCTCGTTCTGCGCTTCCAGCACGATACCATGGCCGACATGGATGGAGATGTCGGCGGTGTAGCGGTGATTTTTTTCCTTGGTGAAAACGACGGTCGCCTTGATCGGCTCGCGGAAATATTTCGCGGCGGCGTTGGTCAGGTTCGTGCGCACATGTTCGCGCAGTGAATCGCCCACATCCAGGTGCAGGCCTTTTACTGTCAGATCCATCGTTTAACCCCTTTGATTATTACCGTCTTAATTCTAGACGCGTTAAGTTGAAAAAAGCCTTAAATTCAACGCGCCACCGCCCCTAATTGCTTCAAATAAATATAGATTTTTGAACGCCCAGTCAACGACAGGCCGGATTCAGAAGCGATTCCAGCCGCATAGCACTTTATTATGGGTTGTGATTATGTGTTCTTAATGCGGCGGCGCTGGACGGAGGAGGGAATCTTCATCGCCTCGCGGTACTTTGCGACCGTGCGCCGCGCAATTTCAATGCCGTCTTTTTTCAAAAGTTCGACCAGATCGTCATCCGACAAAATCGCTGCCGCCGGTTCTGCGTCGATATGCCCCTTGATCCGCGACTTGACGGCTTCCGATGAAAACTCCGCATTGCCGTCCGACGACGATACGCCAGAGGAGAAAAAGTATTTCAACTCGAAAACGCCGCGCGGCGTGCCGATATATTTATTGGTGGTGACGCGGCTGACGGTGCTCTCATGCATGCCGATCACGGCCGCGATATCCTTCAGCACCAGCGGCTTCAGGTATTCGACGCCGTAGTTGAAGAAATCTTCCTGCTGCAGAATAATCTGGCTGGCGGTTTTTAAAATCGTTTCCGCGCGCTGGTCCATCGCCTTGATCAGCCAGTTGGCGGTGTTCAGCTGCTCGGACAAATATTCCTTGTCCTTCTTCTGCTTCGCGCTGTTGCTGATTTCGGTGTAATAGCGCTTGTTGACCAGTACGCGCGGCAAGGTGTCGTTGTTCAACTCCACCGCCCAGCCGCCGCCTTTTGATTTCGGCAGCGGCTTCATCAGCACATCGGGCACGACGGTCTGCGACACGAAATGCTCGAATTCCAGCGCCGGTTTCGGGTTTAGCGCCTTGATCTCGGCAATCATTTCTTTCAGGTCGGCATCATCGACGCCGCACAGTGCCTTCAGCTTTTTCAGGTCATGCGATGCCAGCACGTCGAGGTTCTCGACCAGCTTCTGCATCGCGGGGTCCAGACGGTCCTGTTCTTTCAGCTGCAGCGCAAGACATTCACTCAAGTTGCGCGCGAACAATCCGGCGGGGTCCATATCCTGCAATTTTGCAAGGATACCCTCGACGCGCTCTTTGGTCGTGCCAAGGCGCTCGGCGAGTGCCCCGACATCGGTGCGGAAATATCCGGATTCATCGAGGTAATCGAGCATCAGGCGCGCCATCGCGCGGTCCTTGTTTTCATCGAAATCGACGGCAATCTGCTCTTCCAGATAATCGCGGAGCGTCGCTTCCTTCGCCATCGTGTTTTCAAAGCCAAATTCGGGATCGTCAAATTTCAGGCTGCCGCCCTTGCCCACATCGCTGAAGCTGTTGGTGGCGAAGGCATCGTATCCGCCTTCCTGCTCTGCCATGCTGCCGCCGGTGAAGACGTTCTCGAAATCGGTATCAAGCTCGCGCTCCTCGCGCTGGGGGGCGTCGCCGGCATCGCCGCCGAGGTCTTCATTGGCTTGGAGCCCTTCGCCGCCCTCGGCTTCGGGGGCGGGCGCATCCGCCTCGTGCCGCTCGGTCGACATGCTGTCGTCGCGTTCCAGCAGGGGGTTTTTTTCCAGCTCGGCTTCGACGAATTCGGCCAGCTCGATATTCGACATCTGCAATAGCTTGATCGCCTGCTGCAGCTGCGGCGTCATCGTCAGGGTCTGACCCTGTTTGATATCAAGCCGTTGGTTGATCGCCATTGCCCAAATACTCCCTGCTTCAATTATAGCATTTTTCGGGAGATTGACCAGATGGGCGGTTTTAGAAGGGTTTAGAGGCTGAATTTCTCGCCCAGATAGACACGGCGGACATCCTTGTGGGCGACGATGTCGGAGGGCTTGCCCTCCATCAGCACCTGCCCGCCATGCAGGATATAGGCGCGGTCGACGATATCGAGCGTGTCACGCACGTTGTGGTCGGTGATCAGGACGCCGATATTGCGGTTCTTCAGGTGCTTCACAAGGTCGCGAATCTCGCCCACGGCAATCGGGTCGATACCCGCCAGCGGTTCATCCAGCAGGATGAATTGCGGATGCGTGGCAAGGGCGCGGGCGATTTCCACGCGGCGGCGTTCCCCACCCGACAAGGCAATCGACGGTGTGAAGCGCAAATGCGTAATCGAAAATTCGGCCAGCAACTCCTCCAGCATATGTTCGCGGCGGTGATGGTCTTCCTCCACCACCTGCAAAATACTGCGGATATTGTCTTCGACGTTCAGGCCGCGGAAGATGGACGATTCCTGCGGCAGATAGCCGATGCCCATGCGCGCGCGGCGGTACATCGGCAGGCGCGTGATGTCCTTGCCGTCCAGTTTGATGCTGCCGCTGTCGGCATCGATCAATCCGGTGACGATATAGAAACAGGTGGTCTTACCCGCACCGTTCGGGCCCAGCAGGCCGACAGCCTCGCCGCGCTTCACGGTCAGCGACACATCGCGCAGCACGGGGCGGCGTTTGTAGCGTTTCATCAGGTGTTCGACGACGAGGCCGGACGCGCTCGACACGGGCGTCAGGTCAGGGGTCTTTTTGTCGCTGGCGGGTTTGCTGGTCATGGCGTTTTCTTCTTGGGGTAAAACAGGCCCTTCACGCGCCCGTCGCCGCCCTCGGCAAATAGCTGGCTGATGCCGGTTTTCAAGTCCACCACGGCGCGCGTGCCTTCCAGCCAGTTTTCGCCCTGAAGGACGCGGATCTTGCCGGTCAGTGTCGCCTTGCCCGCCACGACGTCATAAATGCCGCGGCTGCCGGTGATGGTTTCCTTCAGCGTCTTGATCGACACGCTGCCCTCGGCGTTGATTTTTTGCAGCGCGAGTTTCCCCGTCGGCGCTTTGTAGAAATAGGCGGTCATCACATTCGCGCGCATCGTATCGGTGCCGCGCACGGCGACGGCGTCGCCAATCGCGGTCATTTTATTTTCAAGGCCGAAGAATTCGATTTTGTGCTTCGCGCTCAGGCGCTCGGTCGGCGTTTCGATGCGCAAATCGCCGCCCGTCAGCTGGGCGGAACTGTCCACGACGTTATAAACCGCGTTATCGCCATAAGCCGCATAGGGCGGCGACTGGATGATGACATGCCCGTCGGCGTTCAGTGTGCTGATATCGCCGGCGTTTTTATCGTCGGTGTAATGCGCGGTCAAAAGGTCGCTGGAAATCTGGAACGCGCCTTGCTTCGCCAGCGCGTTTTCGCGTGCGGTATAGGTCTTCGCCTTGCGGTTCCATTCCAGTGAATGCTTGGCGGAGATTTCCACGGGCGCGTTGCTGTCGCCGGCGGGAAGCTGTGCAAGAGCCGCCGTCGATACCATCAGCAACGCGGCGATAAGGGGGAGATGTTTCATCCGCGCCCCTTTTTCGTGGGCAGCGTCGCTTTCAGGCGCTGCAGCGTCAGGAAAGCGGGGCCGCCGAAAACGATCAGGTCGCCGCCTTCCGATACATCCATGTTCTGCGCCTGCAGTTCCCCCGCGGGGCCTTGTCCGCGGACAGGGTTCTGCGTGACAGCGTGGCGCGTTGCCACATCGACAGATACGTCCTGCAAATGCATTTCATAGCCACTGTCGTGATAGACAGTGACGCCGCCCGCGAGGGAGAGTTTTTGCGACTTGTTGTCGTAGTCGCCTTTTTCGGCATGGACGGTGATCGAACTGCCGCCTTCGAGCGCCATGTCGGCGCGGGGTTTTTCCAGCGTGACGGCTTCGTCCGACAGCATGTTGCGGATCGCCTTGTCGGCGGTCAGGGTATATTTGCGGCCCTTGGCATCCATGCCCTCATAGCGCGCCTTCACCAGCGCGATCTGGCCGGGCGTGGTTTTTTCCTTTGTCGGCAATTCGGTCAGCTGGATCTGGCGCGGGTCTTCCGACAGGCGCGCGATGACGAGACCGATCAGGGCGAGCGCCACCAGCGGCAGCGTCACTTTTGAAATGCGCACGAACCAGCTATAGCCGCCGCCGCGCGCGGCAAGGCGGGTTGAATTCGCACTGCGGGATTTGGGTTTTTTAGGCAAAACCTGCTCTCAGGCAATCATGGAGGTGCAGCAGACCGACCGGCTTGCCCGCATCGTCAACCACGACCAGCGCCGTGATCTTGCGGAAGGTGTTCTTCAGGTCGTTCATGACGGCCATGGCTTCCGCAACCAGCATGTCGGGGCCGGTGACCTTCGGCGATTTGGTCATGATGTCCTTCGCAATCTTGTCCATCAGATCGTTGCTCAGGTGGCGGCGGATGTCGCCGTCGGTGATCAATCCTGCCATCGTGCCGTCGGCATTCGTCAGCGCGACGCAGCCGAAGCCCTTGGCGCTGATGACGGGGATGATGTCGCGTACCAGCGCGGTTTCGGGCGCGAGCGGCAGCGCGTCGCCGGTATGCATGATTTCCGATACCTTCATCAACTGCTGGCCCAGCTTGCCGCCGGGGTGGAAAATCTTGAAGTCTTTCGCGCTGAAGCCCTTGCGCTCCAGCAGCGTGATCGCCAGCGCATCGCCCAGTGCCATCGTCATGGTGGTCGAGGTGGTGGGGGCAAGGCCGTTCGGGCAGGCTTCGGGGCAGGGCGGCAGCAGCAGCACAACGTCCGATTTCTGGCCCAGCGTCGATTCAGGGCGGCTGGTGACGCCGATCAGCGGAATGGCGAAGCGGCGCGTATATTCGATCAGGTCGAGAAGTTCTTTTGCTTCACCCGAATTCGACATCGCGAGTACCACGTCGCCGCGCACGATCATGCCCATGTCGCCATGGCTGGTTTCGGCGGGGTGGACGAAGAAGGCGGGCGTGCCGGTCGACGACATGGTGGCGGCAATCTTGCGCGCCACATGGCCGCTCTTGCCCATGCCGGTTACGATCACGCGGCCTTCGGCGGCGGACATCATCTCAATCGCCTGGTCGAAGCTGTCGTTCAGGAAATCCGCCAGTTGCAGCAGCGCGTCGCCTTCGGTCTTCAGCACGCGGCGGCCGGTCTCGACGGTGGCAGCAGCATCGTGTTGCGCGCGGGCGGTTTCGGGCAGCTTGGCGATTTTCATGGCGGTACTCGCTGGTTGGTGGCGGCTTGAAAACAGCACGTTCAAAAGCCGGTTTATCATGCGTGTTGCAGTGCGAAATATCTATCAAATTTATGTTGTTATGTCAATTCGTTCAAGTAATTTACATAACAATCAAGCAAGCTTCTTTCCACGTTGTTAATGCGTGAAAATATCCTCTTCCGCCCAACCCGCCATGTCCAGCAGCGCGCGATGAGGCAGGAAGCCAAAGCAGGCCTGCGCCAGCTCCATCCGGCCCTCGCGTTTCAGCGATTCGTCCAGAATAGCGCGGATGCGGTGCAGGTGCAGCACATCGGTTGCGGCATATTCGATCTGTTCGGGGCTCAAGGTCGCAGCGCCCCAGTCGGTCGTCTGCTGCTGCTTGTCGATATCCAGCTGCAGCAAATCCTTCACGAGGTTCTTCAGGCTATGATGTCCGGTATAGGTGCGCGCGATGCGCGACGCGACCTTGGTGCAGTAAACAGGCGCGGTCAGCACGTTCAGGTAGGTGTACATGACGCCGATATCGAAACGCGCGAAATGGAACAGCTTGGTCACTTTGGGATCGCCCAGCAGTTTTTTCAGGTTCGGCGCGTCATATTTCGCGGTCGAGATTACATTCATTTTGCTGCCCGTTTTATTGATGTTTTGTTCAAAAACTATATGTCAGGAGCGCGTGATATGTCCAGAGGCCTGAAACTGCTGCTTGCCCTGTTGTTCCTGCGGCGCAAAGGCGGGCGACGCATGATCCTGCTGATGGTCCTGATCATCGCATGGGCGGCGGTGTCGGGGTATTACACCTGCGCCCTGCCGGGACGCCCTGCGGAATTGCATTGCACAGTGATCCGCAACACAGGTTTCGCCCATATGACGCGCGGCATGAATATGGACACCATCGCGGTGCTGAAGGCAGAAGCAAAACCCGAAGACCTGCCGCACCTGAAAGCCATGCTGCTGGGCAAAGACCGCATCGCCGCGATGACGGCGGCGGAAGTGCTGAAGGGCATGGGCCGCGATGCGCAGACGGCGCTGAACTTACACGGGTGTAACCCCACAGGTACCTGAAACCTGCGCGTCTACCAATTCCGCCATTTGGGCACGGGTGCTTGGTGGCATGAGTAATAATGGAAGTGCGGGGGGTTTGTCAAATGTTATCAAGGAATAGGGAAAAACGCCGGTTTTTGTTGGTGTTCAGGGCTGCTTGACCCTAAAATTACCGCCTAGGGTAACAGGGGATGAAGCCGCCATGGAAATTCTGGTCATCGACCGCGAATCTCTCACCAACCAGCTGATCGCGCACAAGCTGGAGGCCAAGGGCCATAAAGTGGTGACGGAAGAGAACAAGAACGCGGCGTTCGAGCTTTTGAAAAACGGTAAATTCGACTGCGTGATGGTCGATCCCGCGCCGCTGTCCGAAGCACGCCCCGTGGTCATCGGCGTCTGGAAAAATATCCGCACACCGATGAAGCCCTACCTGATCCTGCTGTCGAAAAACGCGACGACCGAAGACGCGATCACCGCCGGTACAAATGACGTGCTGAACAAGCCGCTATCCGCCGTCGACCTCGAAACAAAAATTGCGAATGCGGAGCGTCTGACAGATCTCAGCCGCCACCTCGCGCGCGAAGACAATGTGCATTCGACCGGCGGCATGATCGGAAAGGCGGCGTTCAACCAGCTGTTTCTCTCCGCCATCGACCGCTCGTTCCGCTATGCGGAACGCAGCCTGATAGTGTTTATTACCGTGACCAACCATGCCGAGCTGACGGCAGGCGGTATGGATGCCTATGCGGAGACGTTCAAGAGGCTGACCGAGAAAATGACGTTCATGCGCCGCCAGTCGGACGTCATCGGGCGGCTTGGCCCTGATTCATTCGCGGTGCTGCTGCAGCGCCCGATCTATGAATCGGAACCTGTCGACGCCATCAACCGTTTCTCCGAGGTGCTGACGAAATTCCACGAGTCTTTCGAAGACAAATCGAAAGCGCCGAAAATCAACCTGAAGCTGATCGAGCTGCCGCAAGGTGCGCAGCAGACCGAACGCTTTGTCCCGGCTGTTCACAATGCCGCCGCCGAAGCTGCCGAGAAATAAATAAAAGGAAATACCATGGCCGATGCAAAACAGGCAGAGACCCTGCAACTGCTGCAGGACGTATTGAAAAAAGCAAAAGCGGCGGGCGCCACAGATGCCGATGCCGTTTTATCGGATACGGCTTCCGTCTCCGTCACGCGCCGCAATGGCGAGCCTGAATCGCTGGTGCGGTCTGAGGAAGCCGAAATTGGCCTGCGCGTGTTGGTGGGCGGCAGGCAGGCAATCGTATCGTCATCCGACCGCTCCCCCGAAGCATTGCACCAGATGGCCGAACGCGCCGTCGCCATGGCGCGCATGGTGCCGGATGATAAATATGCTGGTCTTGCCGACGCTGCCGAAATTGCGAAAAGTTTTCCCGACCTTGATCTCTATGACGCCAGCGATCTCAGTGTCGAGCAGATGACCGACATGGCCGATACCGCAGAAAATGCAGCGCTGGAGATTGACGGCATCACCAATTCCGACGGCGCGGAATGCGGCGTGTCGAAAGAAACGTCCTATTACGCCGCCACCAACGGTTTCGTGGGCGGCTATTCGGCCTCGGGGTTCAGCCTGTCGGTATCGGTGATCGCGGGCGAAGATACGCACATGGAAACCGATTATGATTTCGATTCCGCCGCCTACCTGAAAGATTTGGCCGACCCTGCGTCGATTGGCCGCAATGCGGGCGAGCGCGCGGTGAAGGCGCTGAACCCCCGCAAAGGGCCAACGAAGGAAATGCCGATCGTGTTCGACCGCCGGACGGCAGGCGGCATCATCGGTTCACTCGCGGGCGCGATCAGCGGCAGCGCGGTCGCGCGCGGCACGACATTCCTGAAGGATGCGATGGGCAAGCAGATTTTTCCTGCAAATATCTCCGTCATCGACGATCCGTTCCTGAAACGCGGCGCGCGCTCGCACCCCTTCGACGGCGAGGGCGTCGCACCGCAAAAGCGCAGCATCATCGATAATGGCGTGCTGACTGGCTGGTTGCTTGATACGTCCTCAGCCAAGCAACTCGGATTGAAAACGACCGGCAACGCTGCCCGTAGCGCCTCGTCGCCGCCCAGCCCGCGTGCCGCGAATTTCTACATGCAGCCCGGCCAGAAAACGGTCGAGGAGCTGATCAAGGATATCGATGAAGGCTTTTTCGTGACGCAGCTGATGGGCTCCGGCGCGAATCCCGTGACGGGCGATTACAGCCGTGGTGCGCGCGGCTTCTGGATTGAAAAAGGCCAGATCACGTATCCCGTCGCAGAAATGACGATTGCGGGCAACATCCTGCAGATGTGGCTCGACCTTGAAGCCGCGAATGATTTGATCTTCAAATACGGCGTCGACACGCCGACGCTGCGCGTCGGCAAGATGATGGTCGCGGGCGCTTAAGATTTCAGCTGGCGTTGGCGTGCAGGTGATTGCGCGGGCGGAAGGGGATGACGACTCCCCATTCCTCGCGCTTCAGTGGCGGCACGGGTGCCGGTGCGGGTTTCTGCGACGCGAACAGGTCACGGAATTTCGGCATCGGGTCGATGATGGGCTCGAGAATATCCTGCTTGTTGAAAACCTGCTCCATCATGCGGATCGAAATATCCAGCGCGCGCGCATGGAACACCGACAGGCCCAGCTCCACCACGCCTTTTTGCGGATTGTTGTAGTCTTCGCCGTCGAGCGAGATTTTGGTGACGCGGTAATAACCGGCACGGGCCGTACGCTCCGCATATAAATAGAAGCTTTCGGTGTAGACGGGGTGCAGCTTGCCAGCATCGTCTTCGTAGTTT
>JAQSWE010000291.1 GCA_029266795.1 Alphaproteobacteria bacterium
GCAACGGCGACTTCCGCGCGACCGAAGACCTCGGGAATGGCCGCCACCGCATTTCGTGGTCGGATCCGTGGCCGAAACCGTCCTACCTGTTCGCGACCGTGGCGGGCGACCTGCAAGTGCTGGAAGATAAATTCACGACGATGTCCGGCAAAACCGTCGACATCCGCATTTTCGTGCAGTCGGGTTACGAAGACAAAATCCAGTGGGCGATGGAAGCAACCAAGCGCGCCATGAAATGGGATGAAGTCCGCTACGGCCGCGAATACGACCTTGATAACTTCCACATCGTCGCCGTCGACAAATTCAACGCGGGCGCGATGGAAAACAAGGGCCTCAACATCTTTAACGTCAGCCGCCTTGTCGGCAACGCCGAAACCTCGACCGATACCGACCTGATGGATATCGAAGAAGTCATCGGGCACGAATATTTCCACAACTGGACCGGCGACCGCGTCACCGTGCGCGACTGGTTTGAGTTGTCGCTGAAAGAATCCCTCACCAGTCTGCGCCAGCGCCAGTTCGCCTCTGATATGCATTCCGCACCCGTGAAGCTGATCGAGGACGCAACCGTGCTCCGCACCGGCCAGTTCATCGAAGATTCCGGCCCCGGCGCGCATTTTGTCCGCCCCGAGCGCGTGGAGGAATTCGACAACATCTATTCCACCACCATCTATCAAAAGGGCAAGCACGTGCTGGCCATGATGAACACCATCATGGGCGATGCGATGTGGCGCACGGCGATGGACAACTACTTCAACAAATTCGACGGCAAAGCTGTGACGGTCGATGACTTCATCGACAACATGCAGGACACGTCCGGCATCAACCTGTCGCAGTTCCGCCGCTGGTACAGCCAGTCGGGTACGCCTGAAATCTCTTACGAGGGCAAATACGACGCGGCAGCAAAAACCTATTCGCTGACGTTGTCGCAATTCAACCCCGGCACCGCCGACCAGCCGCTCAGCGAAAAACAGAACCTGCATATTCCGATTTCCGTCGGCCTGATCGGCCAAAGTGGCAAGGATGTGCCGCTGCAACTGCAGGGCGAAGCAACGGCGGGCGACACCACGCGCGTGCTGAACCTGACGCAGGGCAAACAGACCTTCGTGTTCGAAAACGTGAACGGACCTGTTGTGCCGTCGGTACTGCGCAACTTCTCCGCGCCCGTGAAAATCATGACGCAGCCCTCGGATGCCGAGCTGATCTTCCGCATGGAGCATGACAGCAACCCGTTCAACAAGTTCGAAGCGAAAGAACGCCTGACGCTGAAAGTGCTGCTGGGCCTCATCGACGATGTGCAGGCAGGCCGCCCGCTCGCGGTCAGTCAGGACTTCCTCGATGCCTTCGGCGCGAACGTCGCGAAAGCGGCGGCCGGCGGCGGCGACCAAGCCTTTGCCGCGCAACTGCTGACGCTGCCCGCCTATAACATCGTAATCCAGAGCCTGAAAACGGTTGATCCGGATGCGATTAAACAGGCGACGGGGTTCCTTTCGACCACCATCGCAAAAACCTTCCAGGCCGATTTCGAGGAAATCTATAAAAACACCACCGCGCCCGCAGGCGAAAAATACGACGTGGTTCCCGCGCAAGTGGGCCGCCGCGACCTGCATAACTCCAGCCTGTCGTTCCTGAATAAACTGAAAACGCCCGACACGCTGGCGCTTGCCGTGAACCAATATACCGGCGCGACCAACATGACGGAAAAGCTTGCCGCGCTTGGCGTGCTCGCGCGTCTCGATGGTCCGGAAGGCAAGGCTGCGCTCCATGACTTCTACGAGCGTTACAAGACGGTCAATAACGTGGTTGACCGCTGGTTGAGCCTGAATGCCGCCACGGCATCGGGCGATGCGGCGGGCCAGATGCGCCAACTGCTGGAACATGAAGCGTTTGATTTCACGAACCCGAACAAGGTGCGCGCGGCGATTGGCGGCTTCACCGCCAGCAACGCAACCGCCTTCCACAACAAGGACGGCTCGGGCTACGCCTTCCTTGCCGATGTCGTCATCGAGATGAACGACATCAACCCCCGCACCGGCGGACAGATCGTGAAGCCCCTGACCCAGTTCAAGCGCTACGACGCCGAGCGTCAGGCGCTGATGGTGAAGGAGTTGGAGCGTATCCGCGAAACCCCCAACCTTGATAAAGGCATCAAGGAACTGGTCGGTCAGGCGCTGGCCACGGTCGAAAAACCGCAGGCTGCCGCCAACAACAACGGCAAAAAGCCCGTCGCCCCCGCCGCGTAACATAACAACGATAACAATCAAGCCCGGCGCATCCCGCCGGGCTTTTTTGTTGCCCGTCCCTGTGCTATTCAGGGGCTGAACATGAGGGATAAAATGACCAATTGGGAAAACAGCCTGTCGCGCGATTATTTCGGCGAATTCAGCGGCAAGGGAGTCGTCATCGCGGGCGGTGCAGCCGGTATCGGCGCGGCGCTGGCAGACGCATTTTTGTGGCTAGGCGCAAAAGTCGCCGTTATCGACCTGAATAAGTCGAGCGTCCCCGTTTCCATCGCCGCTGACCTCACCGACGAACAGGCGCGTGCGGCAGCCATTGCAGAAGCTTGCAAAAAGGTTGGCGCGCCTGCCGCTTTTATCAGCACGCTCGGCTTCGACAGCCGCCTCGGTTTCGATTTGACCCAAGCGCAGGCCGAACATTTGATGCGCGTGAATTTCTTCGCGCCGATCTTTGCTGCGCGCGACGTCATGTCCCCGATGCGCAAGGGCGGGGGCGGTGCGATCTGCCTCTTCACATCCCGCCATGGCTCCGAAATTTTCGAACCCGACATGACGGGCTATGGCTGCGCCAAGGCCGCGCTCGACAGTGGCATCAAGCGTCTTGCGGTGAAGGCCGGCGAGGACAATACACCAGACAATATTATCCGCGTCTTCGGCTTCTGCCCGGGCTGGGTGCAAAGCGATAACCAGAAAGCGCGCTTCAACGCAAA
>JAQSWE010000064.1 GCA_029266795.1 Alphaproteobacteria bacterium
GTAATATCTATGAACATTAATTTCAAAATTCCTGCCAAGCTTGATGAACTATTAAGCGTCCAAACGCGTATGGTGTGGGTTGGGGGTGCGTCCATGGAAATGGCGCAGGCCATTTGCCGCGGGGATGACGTATTGGCTGATATGACGTTGAAAATCGCCTGTATTGATAAGCGTGGCAAAGCTGCTAGATTACCAGAAGCGGTCAGGGAATTGTTCAAACATAAGACATAATTCTGATCCGCGACCGCCATCATCGGCGGATTTCAGGCACATATTCGAGGACGATTACAATGGATCCCACTATCCCCATTCAGGCAACCCAATTGGCTGGCACCGTGGCCGCCGCGCATGACTTTTCGATCTGGGGCTTGTTCCTGCAGGCCGACCTTGTGGTCAAGAGCGTGATGATCATCCTGATCGCGTCATCGGTCTGGTGCTGGGCGATCATTTTTGACAAATGGGTGACGTTCAAGGCGATCAACTTCAAGGCGCAGAAATTTGAAACCTCGTTCTGGTCGGGCGAGGCGCTCGAGAAAATTTACAAGCGCATCTCCGCCAAGCCCGCCGACCCCATGGCGCGCACCTTCTGCTCGGGCATGAATGAATGGAAGCTGACGACGGAAGGCCATGCGACCTTCGACGGCGATTTGCGCGCAGGCTTGCAGCAGCGCATCGACCGCGCGATGAGCACCTCCATCAACCGCGAGATCGGCACGCTGGAGCGGTACATGACGTTCCTTGCGACCGTCGGTTCCACTGCACCCTTCATCGGCTTGTTCGGCACCGTTTGGGGGATCATGAATTCCTTCGCGGCCATCGCGGGCTCGCAGAATACCTCCATCGCCGTCGTCGCGCCCGGTATCGCCGAGGCACTGTTCGCAACTGCCATCGGCCTTGTCGCCGCTATTCCGGCGGTTGTGGCCTATAACAAATTCAACACCGATCTCGGCCGTTATCAGGACAGGCTTGACGCCTTCGCCGCCGAATTCAGCGCGATCCTCGGCCGCCATCTTGAACAACGCGGGACGGGCCGCTAATGGGCGCGAAACTCGCAGGCCGCACGCGCGGACACAAACGCGCCGCCGTGATGTCGGAAATCAACGTGACGCCGATGGTCGACGTGATGCTGGTGCTGCTCATCATCTTCATGGTGACGGCGCCGCTGCTCTCCGCCGGCGTGCAGGTTACACTGCCGAAGGCGAATGCGAAATCGCTGTCGCAGAATGACAGCAAGCCTTTGGAAGTGTCGATTGACGGCAGCGGCCAGATTTATCTCGGCGAAACGAAAGTGACTCTCGACCGCCTGACAGGGATGCTGCAGGCGATTGCGACGGAATCAAAAGACCGCCGTGTGTACCTGAGGGCGGATACCAAGCTGCCCTATGGCAAGGTCGCGGCCGTGATGGGCACGATCACGACCTCGGGTCTCAGCAACGTGTCGATGCTGTTCGACTCTCAGGGCAAGTAAGGGAAAGGCATGGCGGCGGAGGCGGTGATGCGGAACAGTTCTGTATCGATATCCCTGATCTTCCATGCGGTCTGCTTCATGCTGGCCGTGGTCAGTTTCCCATGGCTGAAAAAAGACATTGAAATTCCTACCCCTGTATCCGTTGAACTAGTCGCCATCGACAAAATCGCGCAAACGACCAAGATCGCCCCGACGCCTGTGAAAAAGCAGGAGAAGAAGGTAGAAGAACCCACCCCGCCGAAACCGCCGCCCCCTGCGCAAAATACGTCGAACGAAGCCGTTGCGCCGACCAAGGAGCCGGTGAAGAAGGAAGAAGTGGTCAAGAAAGAGGAAAAAGTCCTCGTCGACCCCGCTGCGCATCCCGACAAAAAGCTGGAGAAAAAAGACGAGAAGAAGAAAAAGGTGACGGAGGAGCCGAAGAAGGACTTTGCCTCGGTTCTCAAGAACCTGAACGACGACAAGGAAAAAATGCCGCCCATGCCCAAGGTGCCGGACATGAAGCTGGATGAATCGACCCCGAAGGAGGGGCAGAACATCCCGCTCGGCCAGCGCATGACGATGACGGAAATGGACGCTCTGCGCGCGCAGCTGGCACAATGCTGGAACGTGCCCATTGGGGCGAAGGACATTGATACCACGCAGGTCGAGATTTTTATGACTATCACCCGCGACCGTACCCTTGCCTCGGCCAAAATCGTCGATACCGGCCGCTATAGCAGCGACAGCTTCTTCCGCGCCATCGCCGACAGCGCCATGCGCGCCGTGCGCAACCCAAATTGCTCGCCTTTTGAGCTGCCGCCTGATAAGTATGACACTTGGGCAAACACCACCGTCGTTTTCGACGCCAGCCAGATGTTCTGATAACCAAGAGGGAACCTTGAGATGAAAAATATTGCCTTTAGTTTTATGTTCGCAGTCGTCGCGCTGCTGGCGGTTGCGTCGCCCGCGCAGGCTGAACTGCGCGTCGTCGTGGGTGGCGAAAAGGCCGACCCGCTGCCGATCGCCATTCCTGCTTTTGTCACCGCTTCCGGCGCAGCGGACGAGATGGGCACGAACATGGCCAACGTCATTACCAACAACCTCAAGCGGTCCGGCCTGTTCCGCCCCCTGAACCCAGCCAGCTTTATCCAGCCTGCGGCTGCCGCTGCGCAAAAACCGAATTTCGGCGAATGGCGCACGGTCAATGCTGAAGCGCTGGTCACCGGCATTCTTGCCAAGACTCCTGACGGCAAGACCCGCGTCGAATTCCAGCTGTTTGATGTTTTCGGCGGCCAAAGAATGGTGGGCAAAGCCTTCACCACCGTCAGCAATAACTGGCGCCGCACCGCGCATATCATCTCCGATGAAATCTATAAAACCCTCACCGGTGAAAACGGCTATTTCGATACCCGCATCGTCTATATCTCGGAAACGGGTCCCGGTAATGCGCGCGTGAAGCGCCTTGCGATCATGGACCAGGACGGCTTCAACCACCGCTACCTGACCGACGGCTCCGCGCTGGTGCTCACCCCGCGCTTCTCGCCGACGATGCAGCAGATCACGTATATGGCTTATTACAACAACAAGCCGCGCGTGTACCTGTATGACATCAATTCCGGCCGTCAGTCGGTTCTGGGCGACTTCCCCGGCATGACCTTCGCGCCGCGCTTCTCGCCCGATGGCCGCAAGGTTGTCATGAGCTTGTCGAAGAACGGCAACTCCGACATCTATTCGATGGACTTGGGCTCGCGCAGCACTTCGCGCCTGACGAACGACGCATCGATCAACACCTCGCCCACCTATGCACCGGACGGTCGCCGCATCGCGTTTGAATCCGACCGCAGCGGCAAGCAGCAGATCTATGTGATGGACAGCTCCGGCGGCAGCGCGCAGCGCATCACCTTCGGCGAAGGCCGCTATGCAAGCCCCGTCTGGTCGCCGCGCGGTGACCTGATCGCCTTCATCAAGATGTCGAAGGGCCAGTTCTACCTCGGCGTGATCAAGCCTGATGGCTCGGGCGAGCGCCTGATCAAGTCGGCCTACCACATTGAAGGCCCGACCTGGTCGCCCAACGGCCGCGTGCTGGCCTTCTTCACGGAAAGCCCCTCGGGCGTCCGCCGTCAGGGCCGCACCTCGCGCATCCACACGATCGACCTGACGGGCTTCAACGAGACGCCTGTCAGCACGCCGCTCGACGGCTCCGACCCTGCCTGGTCGCCGCTGAACCCGTAAGCGGGATAATGCTTCAAAGGAAAACCCCGGCTCTCAAGGCCGGGGTTTTTTTATTGTCTCGGTTTTCCCCAAGGCCCGCCATCCGGCGGGTTGCCCCACGGGGTTTTGGTATAGGCGGGTTTTGCGACCGGCTCGTAGTGTTTCAGTTCCTCCGGCCGCCCGGCGCGGAACATAAAGGCGAGGATGAAACCCGCGACGAAACCGCCGATATGCGCCCAGATCGCAACGCGCCCGTAATCGGCGCCGACGCCGAGGCTGGTATAGCCCGTCACGAACTGCGAAATGAAATACAGCACGATGACAAAGCGCGCCGAAATCGCGCGGCGGCCCCAGAAAATGAAGAAGAACCAGTAGAAGAAGTTGATCTTCGCGCCGGGGAAATAGATGAGGTAGGCGGCTGCGACCGCAAAAATCGCACCCGACGCCCCGATGATGCCGTTGAAATTCCCCGCGCCCGCGAACATCAATTCCCCGCAGGTCGCCAGCACGGCGGTCAGGATGAAGAAAATGAAATAGCGCAGATGCCCCATCACGTATTCGACGTTGTCGCCGATGATCCAGAGGATCAGCATGTTGCCGGCAAGATGCAGCAGACCGCCGTGGAAAAACGCGCCCGCCGCCATTTTCACGAAAGCGCCGCTTTTCAGGTCAGCCAGTTTCGCCAGCAGCGCAAAGAACCGCTCCAGCGGATTGAGGGCAAGGAAGCCGTCGCCCAGCTGCGTGCGCGGGTCGAACAGCCACGGGTTCATGAACTGCTCGAGCGCCGTGCCGCCGATATTTGCGAGGTAGATCTGGTAGCCGCAGATGGCGATGCAGGCGAGGATGAAGAAGGCGTTGACAAAACTGTGATGCCCTTCGCCATGGTCGTTCACGTCGCCGATGGGCAGAAGAAGCATGGGATCAGCCCTTGTTCTTTTTCGCAAGCGTGGCGGAGAGGGGCTTGAATTCCTGCATCACGCGGCGATACACGTCGCGCTTGAACGGCACGACATAGGCGAGCAGGTCCTCGATCGGAACCCATTTCCATTTGGAAAATTCGGGATGCGCGTCGGCCTCGAGGTCGATATCGCTGTCCTTGCCGAGGAACTCGAGCGCGATCCATTTCTGTTTCTGGCCTTTATATTTCCCGCCCCAGAGTTTCTTCGCTGTGCGCTCGGGGATGTCGTAGCTGATCCATTCTTCCATGACGCCGATAATGCGGGCGTTCTTGGTGCCGATCTCTTCCTTCATCTCGCGGAAGACGGCGATTTCGGGTTCTTCGCCCTCGTCGATGCCGCCCTGCGGCATCTGCCACGCGCCCTTGTTGTCGAGCCGTTCCGCCACGAACACCTTGCCCGCGCTGTTCAGCAGCACGATGCCGACACCGGGGCGGTATTGTTTGAGGTCTGCGTCATCGCTGGCTGTTTTCTTGGGCATCGCATATTACTTTCAGGGTGTCGCGGGCGCATTTGGCGCAGGCATATTCGGCATCGGCGGCGGCTCCGCCGCAGTCTGCTGGCGGTTTTTTTCCTGCCAGATGGCGGCGAGCGGTACCAGTTTGATACCGCGCTGCTGCAAATGCGAGGTCCAGTTTTTCAAAGCAGTGAAGGTGACGGGGTAGGGCTGCGCGATGCCGACGGCATAGCCGCGCTGTTTGGCGATGTTTTCGAGGTTGAGCAGCTGCTGGTTGATGTCGAGCTCCGACGCCTTTGCATCTATCTTCACCTCCGCGCGCAGGTAAGGCGTGCCGGTGCGCTCCGCGATATCGGAAGCAACTGAATCGCCGCCCTGCGGGTCTTCGATGAAGAGGCCGGAGCGTTTGCGCAGCGCCGTCATGACGGAGGTGATATTCTTTTCATCCTCCAGCAGGCTGGAGCCCATGAAATTCATCGCGCCCACTGTGCCGCCCGACTGGCGCAGCACGCTTTCAAGGCGGCGCGCGTTGTCCTGATCGCTTTGACGCATCAGCAGCGCCTGCGGGCCGGGGTCTTCCTTGGGGTAATTGACGGGCTCCATCGGCAGCAGGATCAGCGTGTCGCGGTTCGCATCCTTCGCCTTCTTCAGCCAGTCGGACAGGGCAGGGGAATAGGGCGAAAAGGCGAGCGTGACTTCGGTCGGCAGTTCCTGCATCGCGCGCGCGGTATCCGCCTCCGACAATCCAACATCCGTCATGATGAGGGAGATATAACCCTCGCCAGCGGAGGGCGGCGGCATCGGGATCGCGGTTTCAACTGCGGGCGTCTGTGCCGCCGTGTCGCCCTGCAGATTGTCGACCGTCACGGTCTTGACGGTTGCGATCGCAAGGGGCGTGCGTTTCTGCCAGTCGCGCAAGGTCGCATCGGAATGGAGCCACACCCAGCCAGCCACAAGCGCCACCGCACAGGCATAGAGTCCCAATGCCCGTGCGAGGCTTTTCTTGTGCTCAGGTGGAAAGGACGACCATCCCATTTATCGCCTTTGCTTCCCGTTATTTCTTTTCGGGCGTCGAGACGGTGTCGTTCACGGGCGTGACGGGGCCGCCGAGGCCGCGCGACAGGCCGATGCCGACCAGCAGGTCAAGCGCGCGGACAAGCTGGTAGTCGTCCTTGTCGCCGATCTGTTTTGCCTTGGCGTCTTTCGCCTTCGGGTCGTCTTTGGACTTGTCGCCGTCGGGCGTTTTTTCGTCTTTCGACGCCGCGTCGTCGGGCAGCAGGGTGGGCTCGACCTTGTCGGGCGCGTTCGGGTTCGACAGCGCGCCTTTCAGGTCGGCTTCATGAATTTCGGTGAAGCCTTCTTTTTCAGCCACCACTTTTGCACGTTCCACGATCAGGTCGGGCGTGATGCCTTTCGCCTGAATGGAGCGGCCCGAGGGCGTGAAGTAGCGCGCGGTCGTCAGCTTGATCGCGCCGCCGCCCGGTGCAGGGAACAGCGTCTGCACCGATCCCTTGCCGAAGCTTTGCGTACCCATCAGGATCGCACGTTTGTGGTCCTGCAGCGCGCCCGCGACGATTTCAGATGCGGAAGCGGAGCCGCCGTTGATGATGACGACCACCGGCAGGCCGTTCGTCAGGTCGCCTGCGGTCGCGAGGTCGCGGCGGGTGTCTTCGGGGTTGCGGCCACGGGTGGACACGATCTCGCCTTTGTCGATGAAGGCGTCAGATACCTTGATCGCCTGATCGAGCAAGCCACCCGGGTTGTTGCGCAGGTCGAGGATGTAACCCATCAGCTTGTCGCCGGCTTCTTTCTGCGCGTCGGCGATGGATTTTTTCAGCCCGTCATAGGTCTGCGCGTTGAACTGGGTGATGCGGATATAACCGGCCTTGCCGTCGATGACGCGGCTGCGCACGGACTTGATCTGAATGTTGTCGCGCACCAGACGGAATTTCAGCGGCTCCTTCGCACCTTCGCGGATGACGGTCAGCACGATTTCGGTGCCGATCTTGCCGCGCATTTTCTCGATCGCTTCCGACAGCGTCATGCCCATGACCTGCTTGCCGTCGAGCTCGACGATCAGGTCGCCGGACTGGATGCCCGCGCGCGCGGCGGGAGTATCGTCGATGGGGGAGACGACTTTGACAACGCTGTTCTCCATCGTGACTTCGATGCCAAGACCGCCGAATTCGCCGCGGTTCTGCACTTCCATCGCCTTGCTTTCTTCCGCCGTCATGTAGTTCGAATGCGGGTCGAGCGATGAGAGCATGCCGTTGAGGGCATATTCGATGAGTTTCTTGTCTTCGACCTTTTCCACGTAGTTGGCGCGCGCCTGTTCGAACACATCGCCGAAAAGGTTCAGCGCCTTGTAGGATTCAGAGACAGAACCCGCGACGCCCTTGTCGCCCTTGCCCTGCGCGACGGCGACAGATGCGAATGCGATGACGATAGCGATGGCGGTTGCGGATTTCAGTGCGTTTTTAATAGACATGTTCTAGCTCTTGTCCTGTTTGCGTTGGGCGACCATTGACTGGCGGGGGTTGACGGGCTCTCCGCCGCGGCGGAGTTCGTAATAGATTTTGGATTCTGTTTTTTCGGCGGTGCCGACGGGCTCGCCGGCATCCAGCTTCGCGCCCACGACGGTATCGATGCGGCCGAGGCCGGCGATAAGGCTGTGATAGCCGCCGGTATGTTCTATGATGACGATCTGTTTGTATTTCTGGAACGGTCCCGCGAATTTGACGGAGCCTGCCAGCGGCGTCACGACCATCGCGCCTGCGCGGGCGGTGAAGGTGATGCCTTCGCTGGTCGCGCCGATATCGTCGGTCGCGCCAAAGCCTGTGTAAACGCTGCCCGCGACGGGCTGGACGAGGCCCGAGGGCAGGGGGCCGGATGCGCGGCTGCGGGCGACGGGCGTGCCTTGCTTCTTCGCGCGGGCAAGGGCGGCCTTTTCTTCGGCGCGCGCTTTTTCGGCGAGCTTGCGCTCTAGTTCCTCAAGCGTTTTTGCTTCTTTGGCCAATGCGGCGACTTCGCGTTCCTGCTGCTGGCGTTCGCTTTCGGTTTTTTCGTAGATGCCCTTGCGGGTCTTCAGCAGTTCGGCAACGTCTTCCTGCTGGCCTTTCAGTTTTTTCAGCGCCAGCGTCTGTTCGGCCTGCTGTGCGGTGATCTGGTTTTCGATGCGCGCCATTTCCTTTAGCTGCACCTGCATTTCGGTAGCATGGCCGTGGAGTGCCGGGATCATGCCCTTCATCACCATCGCGGCGCGCGCGGAATCGAGCGGGTTGCCCAGCAGCAGCAATTGCGGCTTCGGCGTGCGCTGGAATTTTCCAGCCGCAGCGACAAGGCCGCCCAGCGCGTCATGGTCCTTGTAGAGAATTTTCTGCGTCGCTTCTTTGCGTGCCTGCAAATCCTTCAGCGCGCGGTCGGTTTCGGCCAGCTTGTCTTCGGTCGCGCGCAGCGTGGCTGCGGTGCCGACGAGTTTCGTCTTCAGGCTGCCAAGCTCGTTGTTGAGCTCTTTCGATTTTTTTTCGAGCGCGGCGGCGGATTGCTGTTTCTGCGACAGCTCGGCCTTGATATTTTTTGCGTAAGCGGGCGCAGCGAGGCAGAGCGCGAGAGCGGCGCCGCATAAAACCATCGCTTTTGTGAAACCCTGCATCCCCGATTAGGTCCTGTGATAAGGGTGCCCGGCGATGATCTGCTGGGCACGATAGATTTGCTCCAATAGCATAACCCGAACCATCATATGAGGCCATGTTTGTTTGCCGAAGCTGAGCAAATACTTGGCCTTTTCCCTAACAGTTTCATGGAAACCGTCCGCCCCGCCGATGAGGAAAACAACCTCGGGCGCGGCCTGTCCCCATTTCGCGATCTTCGCCGAAAATTCGGGGCTGGTCAGCGTCTCGCCGCGCTCGTCGAGCGCGATAACAATCGCCTTCTCCGGAATCTGTTTCAGGATCAGCGGCGCTTCCTGCGCGGAGGTCGATGCCTTCGGCGCATCCACTTCCACCAGCTTCACCGTCCAGTTCATACGCTTGATATATTCCGCGCAGAGGTCATGGAAAGGGGAGGCCTTTAACTTGCCGACGGCGATGATGCGGATTTTCATGGCATGTCCAATCCGGCCCCGGCGCAATTGCCGGGGCGGCGGAGGAAAAAATGGGGCTTAAGAGGACTGGTAGAGGGTGTAGTCCACGGTCGAAAAATCGGCCGACCAGAGTTTTTCAAGGTTATAGAATTCGCGCACTTCGGCACGGAAGACATGAACGATCACATCGCCTGCATCCACGATAACCCAGTCGCCTGTGTCCTGTCCTTCAAGTCTTGCTTTAACGCCTTCCTTGCCCAGGCGCTCGCGCAAACGCTCCGCCATACCGACGACCGCGCGGGTCGAGGTACCGGTCACGATCACCATGTAATCGGCGATCGCGCTTTTGCCTTCGAGATTGATGGAAACGATGTTTTCGCCCTTGTCCTGATCCAGTGCCTTCATGACGATATCATGCAGCTTGTGCGTTTCGGCGTTGGCGGCTTTCTTGGGTGCGGCCTTGGCTGTCGCGGTTTTGGCGGCGGGCTTTGATGCTGATTTCACGATGGCGGGCTTGGCCGATTTGGCAGCCGGCTTTTTCGGTTTGGTCGCGATGATAGTTCTCCCCCAATGTCTCTCGAATTTGTATCAAAAAAAACGAAACGCAGGCTGCGTTTCAGCAGGCCCGCGCTTATTTATCTGGTGTGTTTGAAGTGCCATCAATGATGAGCAATCCTCCCTTTGAAGGGGCTGCTGATATCCCCTCTATTTCCAGTATACCCCCAATGGCCAGCAGGGGCAATAATTCCAAAATTTTCAGGGAGATTTCAATTATTTACATAAAGACGCGCAACGGCCCAAATCCGGGCGGATGGATGTTGAGTCGCGGGCGCGGTATCATAGCCTGTTGCCGTGGTGCCTTTTTCATGGGGAGTTTTCATGTCCGCCGTCAAAACCGCCTTCCTGTCGCTTGCGATCCTCGCCTTTGCGGGCCCGGCCTTCGCGCAAGACAAACCTGCTGCCGCGCCCCCTGAGAAACCGACGATCTATATCCAGCTCGATCCGCAGATCTCGGCCGCTGAAATCGCATATCAGGCAAAATTCAAACCGCTGACGCCGGAATCGAGGTGAAGAATATCGAGGCGCTCGACCTCGACATGCAGGCGATGAAGACGATGTTCGAGGTCAAGCATTGCGGGGAAAAGGACGCGAGCTTTGCAAAGGACATCGAAAAATTCCGCGCTGAGGCGGGCGTCTACAACAACCGCCTGCAGTCGCAATCGGTCGTCGCGCGCAAGAACGTGCGCAAGGACCGGATGTCGTCGGTGAAGTTCATCGACCATACGCTGGTCGACGGGCATGATGCCTTCATGGCCAGCATGGCGGTGAATTTCTTTGGCCAGATGACCAAGCATTCGTATGACAAGGGTGCGTTTGCAAAAACCGACTGCGCGGCGCTGGCGAAAAAGCTCGACGGTGCTTTCGCCTCGGCCAATACGCAGACTCCGGCGGAGAAAGCCGTGCCGGACCGCATCGCGGAAATCCGGGCGGGCGTTGCGGCGGGCATCCCCGATGCGATGGTGGCGATGGGCATGATGAAAATCTCCGGCCAAGGCACCGAAAAAGACGTGACCGGCGGCATGGAGTTGCTGACCAAGGCGGCGGAGGGCGGCTATTCACGCGCGCAATATATGCTGGGCCTCGTCTATGGCAGCGACCTTTCAGGTACGCCACCCGACCCCGCCAAGGCAAAAATGTGGCTGCAAAAGGCGGCGGCGCAGGGTGACAAAAAAGCACAGGCCATGCTCGACAACCCCGATGCCATGAAACCGCCGCAAACCGCCGACGAGTTGCGCAAGAAAGCCGCAGCGGGCGATGCGAGCGCGGCCTATGAGCTGGGCGCACGCTACTTCGTCGGCATGGGCGGGGTGGAGAAAAACCTTGATGAAGCCATGAAATGGAAGCTGATGGCGGCGGGCGCTGGCCATCCGCTCGCGCAGTCCGACATCGCCGTGCAGATGCTGAACGAGAACAAGAACGACGAAGCGCTGACCTGGATGACCAAGGCCGCCACCGCCGGCGTCGTCAATTCGCAATACCAGCTCGGGCTTCTCTACGCGCAGGGCGGGATCGTGCCGAAGGATCTGGCCGGCGCCAAATATTGGATCCAGAAAGCCGCCGATGCCGGCGACGCCCGCGCGATTGCGCTGTTGCAGCAGTTGAACGGGAAGTAATCAGCCTTTCTTGCGCGCCGCGCGTATCTTCGTCGCTGACATATCGTTCAGCGGGATATGCAGGATCGTCCA
The DNA here is from genome assembly GCA_029266795.1 of Alphaproteobacteria bacterium. GTDB lineage: Bacteria > Pseudomonadota > Alphaproteobacteria > Micavibrionales > UBA2020 > JAPWJZ01. Next base: position 11,399 of record JAQSWE010000064.1, read on the forward strand.
TGCGGGCAGGGGCGCGGATTTCAGGGTCATGGCCTTCGCCTGTTCCAGCATATAGGGGCGGAAGCGGTTGGCGGCGGGGCAGGCCTTGATCGCGTTGTGGCGCGGCGGGCGGTCGAGGACGCAGACGGGCACCATCTTGAAAATTTCCTGCCATTCCTGCCAGCGGTGGATCTGCCGCAGGTTGTCGGTCCCCATCAGCCAGACGAATGTCGTGCGCGGGAAATGCGCCTGCAGCGCGCGCAGGGTATCGGTCGTGTAACGCGTGTTCAGGTGCTGCTCGATATCCGTCACATGGATTTTCGGGTGATGCGACGCGGCCCGCGCGCTGGCCATGCGGGTTTCCAGCGGCGCCATATCCTTCGTCGATTTCAGCGGGTTCTGCGGCGACACCATCCACCACACGGCATCCAACCCCAGCATCTTCAGCGCATAAAGGCTGATATGCCGATGCCCCTCATGCGCCGGATTAAACGACCCGCCGAGCAGCCCGACGGTGCGGTTTTGCCCGAGCTCGCGGGTGTAAGACTGAAGTGCCATTTTTAAAAACGTTCAAAAAGGTTCACGATTATCATCATCCTCGTATTCCTTCATATTTTTGTCAGCTTCTTGGGATTCTTCCTCATGATCCTCTTTGTCTTGTAAACATAATTGAAACGTTAAAGCCTCTAATTTTTTATTATCACGCTGTATTGGTGAGCATTCAGATAGTAACCGGCAGTAATTTTCGTATCTTCTTCGTGTTGAAATTATTCCCTCGATAGTTTCAGGTGGGAATCCTTGTTTCACTTTCTGATCTTCAATTGCCTTATCTTCAGTACGCAACATTTCCAATTGGCTCTGGCAATTCTCCGTTCCGGAAGAATTGGTGATTTTTTCCTCTGCCGCAACAAGTCGTTGAGGCCAAATGAAGCAAGAGATTAATCCTAATAAAATAGATACTTTCGAAAGGTTCCGCATCATTCCTCCGTCAAACTCACCAGCGTCGTATTACCGCCGCTTGCCGTTGTATTCACGGTAATCGTTTTTTCCGTCGCAAAACGCAGCAGGTAGTGCGGGCCGCCGGCTTTGGGGCCGGTGCCGGAGAGGCCTTGGCCGCCGAAGGGCTGGACGCCGACGACCGCGCCAATCATGGAGCGGTTGACGTAGCAGTTGCCGGCCTGAATGCGGCTGGTGACGTTACGCATGACATGATCGATGCGGGTATGCAGGCCGAAGGTGAGGCCGTAGCCCGTCGCATTGATCTGGTTAATGACAATGTCGAATTCATCGGGCTTGAAGCGGATGATGTGCAGCACGGGGCCGAAGACTTCCTTCATCAGCTGCGCCATCGACTTGATCTCGAAGGCGCGGGGGGCGAAGAAGCTGCCGTTTTTGGCGGCATCCGTCACCGGCACCTGCGCGACCAGCTTCGCCTCGCGGCTCATGCGCTGGGCGTGTTCTTCCAGACCCTCCAACGCACCCTTGTCGATGACGGGGCCGATATCGGTCGAGAGGTTCATGGGGTCGGCGAGCACGAGTTCCTTGCACGCACCGTTCAGCATGGTGATGACTTTATCCGCGATGCTGTCCGCCACGAAGAGCACACGCAGGGCGGAGCAACGCTGCCCCGCCGAGCGGAAGGCGCTGGTGATAACATCATCGATAATCTGTTCGGGCAGGGCGGATGAATCCGCGATCATCGCGTTCTGGCCGCCGGTTTCGGCGATCAGCGGCACGATCTGGCCCTTGCGTTGCGCAAGCGCACGGTTGATCGTCTGCGCGGTTTCGGTCGAGCCCGTCATGCAGACGCCCGCGATGCGTTCATCCGGCACCATCAGCGATCCGGCGAGGCGGCCCGAGACAGGCATAAAGGCGATGACGTCTTTCGGGATACCAGCCTTGATCAGCAATTCCACTGCGCGCATGGCGATCAGGCAGGTCTGCCCCGCCGGTTTCGCAATCACACAGTTGCCCGCCATCAGGGCGGCGGCGACTTGGCCGAGGAAAATCGCCAGCGGGAAATTCCATGGGCTGATGCAGAGGAACACGCCGCGCCCTTCGAGGAACAGGCGGTTGGATTCACCTGTCGGCCCCGGCAGCACTTGGCCGCCATCGGGGAAATGCTTGCGGCCTTCGGCGGCGTAGTAGCGGCAGAAATCGACTGCTTCACGCACTTCGGCGACGCCATCCACATGCGTCTTGCCGCCCTCGCGCGTCAGCAGCGCCATCAGGGTGGGCATATCCTGCTCCATCAGGTCGGCCATGCGGTCGAGGATCGCCGCACGCTCCGACGCCGGCGTGTTTTTCCATGCAGGGAAGGCGGCGGTGGTGGTTTGTAGCGCGTTCTGGATGTCTGCTTCATTCGCCTGCATCACGGTGCCGATTTCGCGGCGGTTATCGGTGGGGTCGAAGACGGCTGCGCCCCCGCCCGGCTTCCGGATGCCGTTGATGAGCGGGGCGGCGACGTATTTCTGCTTCGCGGCTTCTTCGATCTTTTGCAGCAGCGGGTCGCTGACATGGCTGTTGGCGAATTCGACGCCTTGCGAATTCTTGCGGTCCTCGAACATGTTTTCCGGCAGTTGAATACGCGGATGCGGCTTCGACTTCAAATCGGAAATATACTGCACCGGATCGACCAGCATTTCGTCGATCGGCACTTTGTCGTTCTGCAGCCGGTTCACGAAATTCGTGTTCGCGCCGTTTTCCAGCAGGCGGCGGACGAGATAGGGCAGCAAATCCTGATGGCTGCCGACGGGCGCATAAACGCGCACGGGGTACTTGCCTTTTTCTGTGCCGACAATCTGGTGATAGAGCGGCTCGCCCATGCCGTGCAGGCGCTGGAATTCGAAACCAGTCTTGTCCGCACCCGCCAGCTCTATCAGCGTTGCGACCGAATAGGCATTATGCGTGGCGAACATAGGATAGAAAATATCGCGGCGCGCCATCATGCGGCTTGCATTGGCGATATAGGATACGTCCGTAGCGTTCTTGCGCGTGAAAACGGGATAGCCGGGCAAGCCGTTGACCTGCGCATATTTGATCTCGCTGTCCCAATACGCGCCCTTGACCAGACGCACCATCATCTTGCGGTTGTTTTCCTCGCAGACGGCTTCCAGCCAGCCGATCAGGCGGGAGCAGCGTTTCTGGTAGGCCTGAATGGCAAGGCCGAAACCATCCCAGCCTTTCAGGGAAGGATCGCTGAATGCGTTCTCGATGATCTCCATCGATGTTTCGAGGCGGTGCGCTTCCTCCGCATCGACCGTCATGCCGATGCCATAGCCTGCGCATTTCTGGGCGAGCGCCAGCAGTTTGTCCGACAGCGGCGGTACGCAAGCCTCGCGATGGCCGTATTCAAAACGCGGATGCAGCGCGGAGAGCTTCACCGAAATACCGGGCGCGGAAATCGGGCCGCGATCGTTGGCGGACTTTCCAATCGCGTCGATGGCCATGGAATAGCTGTTGAAATAACGCTCGGCGTCTTCGGATGTGCGGGCGCCTTCGCCCAGCATGTCGTAGGAATGGCGGGAGCCGTTTTTCTCGGCATCCACCGCATTTGCCAGCGCTTCCTCGATCGTGCGGCCCATAACGAATTGCTGGCCCATGATCTTCATGGCATGCAGCATCGCGCGGCGCACCACGGGCTCGCCCAGTTTCGACACCATGCGGGAGGCGATGTTGGAAACGGGGTC
>JAQSWE010000292.1 GCA_029266795.1 Alphaproteobacteria bacterium
GTAAGCTGCTGGATATGAAAGTCGGCAAGTCGAAGGTCAACATCACCGACCTCGATAAAGTCGGCAATGGCGGCCATTGCCAGATCGAAGTGATATCGAATGCCGAAGGCGCGCTGAAAAGCGCATTGAAGGTGATCGACAGCAAGCCGCTTGAATACCCCGCCAAGCTCGGCATCAAATCGGCGGAGGTGGAGGGCAAGACGAAGGTCGACCTGACGCTCAAATTCCCCATCAAGAAATCGCTGACGCTGCCGGAAATTCGGATCGATGCGAAGGCCGACCTTGATGATGTGAGGCTGAAAGACCTTGTGGCAGGGCTCGACCTCACCGGCGGTCCGATGGCGCTGGACGTCAATAACGACCGGCTCAAAGTGAAAGGCAAGGGCGCGCTGGGCGGTATGCCCGCAACCTTCGACTGGCTGAAAAATTTCACGCCGGGCGCAGATGTATCGATGACCGTGAAAGCGAAAGCCACGCTGGATGCGTCCGGCCTTGCCGCTTTCGGCGTGCCGGCCATGATGGGCGTATCGGGCACGTTGCCGGCCGATATCGATTACACGCTCAAATCCGATAAATCGGCGGTGCTGGTATTAAACGGCGATGCCAAGCCGTTCGGTTTCAAACTCGATATCATCGATTTTGCCAAGCCTGCGGGCAATGACGGAAAAATAGATCTCACGCTTGCGCTGCAGGGGAACCAGTTGCAGAAAATCTCCGGCCTGACGCTGGCGGGCGCGGGGTTGTCGATCAAGGGCGATATCGATTTCGCACCCGATGCCAAGGGCGGCGTCGATGTGAGAAAAGCGAGCCTAAAAGAATTCAATTTCGGCGACACCTCCGTCGCAGTCGAGATCGAGAACAAGGGCGGCGGGTATAACATCCGCGCGACGGGGCGGCAGGTCGATGCCTCTGCGCTGTTCAAGGAAAACAACAAGCCCGGCGACGACCGCGAGGCGGCGAAACAGACGGCACCCATCCGCCTGAACCTGTCCGCCGCACGGATGATCACGGGCAAAGATCGCGGTCTCGATAACGTGCGCATTGTGCTGGTGAAGAACGCGTGGAAGCGCATCGATCAGCTGGAACTGGACGCGAAATCGGGCAAGGGCAAGGTTATGCTGCGCTATCTGCCCGTCGGTAAGGCGCATACGCTGAAATTCGAGGCGAGCGACGCGGGCAATGTGCTGGCCGCGCTTGGCCTCTCGAAATCGATCAGGGGCGGCAGCCTCGTCATCAACGGCCGCCCGCATCCGCAGGGCGGGTCGCGCGACATGGTGGGTTCCGCCGCGCTCAGCGATTTCAAGATCAACGATGCGCCGGTCATTGCGAAACTCCTCAATGCCATGTCGCTGGTCGGCATCATGCAGCTGATGAGCAATGACGGCCTCGCGTTCAAGAAGGCGCGCGTCGATTTTGTCTGGCTCGACAAGGGGCAGCCGCAGCAACCGAATAACGTGCGCCTGCTGAAACTCAAAGACGGCAAAACGTTCGGGTCGTCACTCGGCCTGACGTTTGAAGGCTCGATCGACAACTGGGCCAACCTCTATAACCTCGAAGGCACGATCGTGCCCGCATCAGGCGTTTCCAAATTCCTCAATATCATTCCCATCGTCGGCACGATTTTGACGGCGGGGGGCGAGGGGATTTTCGCCGCGACCTATACGATCAAGGGGACCAAGGCCGACCCGGTCGTGAGCGTGAACCCGCTGGCGGCGCTGGCGCCGGGTATTTTGCGTAAAATATTTTTCGAGTGATTATCAAAAAAGCCAATCATTCCAATGGATTTGACATTAATCAAATGTGATCCGCGGGAATGCTATACTCGTATAAGCATTAGACAGGGTGCTGCGATTGCGGGCCCTGGAACCAGAAAGGGAGTGCCAGAATGGACTTCGAAAATTTCACCGAACGCGGTAAATCCGTCGTTCAGGCCGCGCAAACACTTGCGCTGCGCCATGACCACCAGTTTTTACAGCCGGAGCATCTGCTGAAATGCATGCTCGATGACGACAGCAATGTCGTCAAGAACCTGATCCGCGCGGCGGGCGGCAAGCCGGAGGCGATTGCACAAGCACTTGACGAGGGTCTGGCAGGCATGCCGTCGGTGCAGGGCGGTGGCGCGCAGTCGCTGCATATGTCGCCGTATCTCGCCAAGACGCTCGACCAAGCGCAGCAGATCACCAAGAAATCGGGCGACAAATTCGTCACCCTTGAACGTATGCTGCAGGCCATCACGCTCGTCCCGCAATCGGACGCTGCCAAGATGCTGCAGAAGCATGGCGTGCAAGCGCAAAGCCTCAACAAGGCCATCAATGATCTGCGCAAGGGCCGCACGGCGGACAGCGCATCGTCGGAAGACCGTTTCGAGGCATTGAAGAAATATACCCGCGACCTGACCGAAGCCGCCCGCAACGGCAAGCTCGACCCCGTGATCGGCCGCGATGAAGAAATCCGCCGCGTCATTCAGGTGCTCGCCCGCCGCACGAAAAACAACCCCGTCGTCATCGGCGAGCCCGGCGTGGGCAAGACCGCGATTGCCGAAGGTCTCGCCATGCGTATCGTCAAGGGCGATGTGCCGGAGACGTTGAAGGACAAGCGTTTGCTGTCGCTCGACTTGGCCGCCATGATCGCGGGCGCGAAATACCGCGGCGAATTCGAAGAACGTCTGAAAGCTGTGCTGGATGAAATCCGCGCGGCATCTGGCGAGGTCATCATCTTCCTCGATGAATTGCACACGCTGGTCGGTGCCGGCAAGGCCGATGGCGCGATGGATGCGGGCAATATGCTGAAGCCGGCGCTCGCGCGCGGGGAATTGCATCTTGTTGGCGCAACCACGCTCGACGAATATCGCAAGCATATCGAGAAAGACGCCGCGCTGGAACGCCGCTTCCAGCCCGTCTTCGACGGCGTGCGCATCACCGACAGCGCGATCGTGGCCGCGGCGACATTGTCGAACCGCTACATCTCCGACCGCTTCCTGCCCGACAAGGCGATTGATTTGATTGATGAAGCCTCGTCGCGCCTGCGGATGGAAGTGGATTCCAAGCCCGAAGAACTCGACGAAATGGACCGCCGCATCATCCAGTTGAAAATCGAACGCGAGGCATTGAAAAAAGAAACGGCGGACAAGGCCACGAACGACCGCCTTGCCGCGCTGGATATTGATCTGAACAACCTTGAACGGCAGTCTGCGGAAGTGACCTCGCGCTGGCGGGCGGAGAAGGACAAGCTGTCCTCCGGCCAGAAAATTCAGGAAGATTTGGAAAAAGCGCGGATCGAGCTGGAGCAGATGCATCGCAGCGGCAACTGGACGCGCGCTGGCGAGCTGACCTATGCCGTGATCCCGCAGCTGGAGGCGAAGCTGGATGAAGTGTCCAAGGCCGCCGGCGCCGCCATGATCAACGAGGAAGTGCGCGACAGCGACATCGCCGAAGTGGTGAGCCGCTGGACGGGCATCCCCGTCGACAAGATGATGCAGGGCGAGCGTGACCGCTTGCTGAAAATGGAACACCATCTGCGCCAGCGCGTGATCGGGCAGGAGGAGGCTGTTGCTTCCGTCTCCGCCGCCGTCCGTCGCAGCCGTGCCGGATTGCAGCGCCAGAACCAGCCGATTGGCACCTTCCTGTTCCTCGGCCCCACGGGGGTCGGCAAGACCGAACTCGCGAAGGCGCTGGCGGAATTCCTGTTCGATGACGAGGCCGCGATGCTGCGCATCGACATGTCGGAATACATGGAAAAACACAGCGTTGCGCGCATGATCGGCGCACCTCCCGGCTATGTCGGCTATGACCAAGGGGGTGCGCTGACCGAAGCCGTGCGCCGCCGCCCGTATCAGGTGATCCTGTTCGACGAAGTCGAAAAGGCGCATCCGGATGTATTCAATATCCTGCTGCAGGTGTTCGATGACGGCCGCCTGACCGACGGCCAGGGGCGCGTGGTGGATTTTTCCAACACGGTGCTGATCATGACCTCGAACTTGGGATCGGAATATCTCGTTAATCTGAAGGACGGCGAGGATGTGGAGGATGCGCGCAACGACGTGATGAATGTCGTGCGCGGCGCGTTCCGCCCCGAATTCCTCAACCGCATCGACGATATCCTGCTGTTCCGCCGCTTAAGCCGCGACATCATGACGAGCATCGTGGATATCCAGTTGAAAGGTTTGCAGCAAATGCTGGCC